>JBIHZW010000398.1:0-2712 GCA_044240245.1 Pseudomonas sp.
CGAGCATGTTGTGGCGGGTGGTCTGCGGCTTGCGCGAGGTAATTGCCAGCTTCTGGCCGAGGATGTGGTTAAGCAGCGTCGACTTGCCCACGTTGGGCCGGCCGACGATGGCGACATAGCCACAGCGTGTAACAGGTGTATCAGTCATTGCCATTCTCCACACCCAGGGCGATCAGCGCGGCAGCGGCCGCAACCTGCTCGGCGATACGCCGGCTGGCACCCTGCCCCAGGGTTTTATCATTGAGTAAGGTGATCTGACATTCGACCACAAATGTCCGACAGTGCGGCTCGCCCTGAATATCCACCACTTCATAACGTGGCAGCTCACAGCCGCGCGACTGCAGAAACTCCTGCAGCCGGGTTTTCGGGTCCTTGTTGGTGTCAACCAGGGTCAGGCTGTCCAACTCGGTGGTCAGCCAGGCCAGCACCCGCTCGCGAGCCGCATCCATCCCAGTGTCCAGATAGATGGCACCGATCAGCGCTTCCAATGCGTCAGCCAGAATCGACTCGCGGCGGAAACCGCCGCTTTTCAATTCACCAGACCCCAGGCGCAGGTATTCGCCCAGATCAAAGCCACGGGCCAGAATGGCCAGGGTCTCGCCCTTGACCAAGCGCGCACGCAGACGTGACAGCTGCCCTTCGCGAGCCAGCGGAAAACGCTGAAACAACGCCTCGCCGGCAACAAAGTTGAGGATGGCATCGCCAAGAAACTCCAGGCGCTCATTATTGCGCCCGGCGAAACTCCGATGGGTGAGGGCCAGGATCATCAGCTCCTGGTCCTTGAAGGTATAACCGAGCTGCCGCTCGAGACGGGCTAACGACGCACTCACGGCATACGCACGCGGAATTCTTTATCGAAACGCACGACCAGATCGATATTTTCAATCAACGGCTCACGCTTTTCGTATTTCAGGTGCACACGAAATTCGTTGTTTTCGACTTTGACTTTGATCGCGTCCTGCATATTCAAATCGCGGATGCTGTTGACCTGCATGCCCTTGCTGATATGGCTATAAAAATCGTTAATGCTACGAACCTCAGCTGCTTTATCGGTCTCAACCGATGTGATCATTTTCTCTAGCGACATATAGTCAAAATAATGCGGCAAAACCTTGAACGCCGCACTGGCCAAAAAAGCGACCACAGCCAACACCATCAACCAACTAAGAATCGACATCCCTTTTTGCGAATACGCAGATTTCATATTTGTCCCCAAATTCGAGTTATGTGAAAGCCATTACGGCTGGAGGCAAGACTATATATAGCCTGCAACGCTGTATTTAACAGCGTCGCAAATTCGGCAGCAGGTCAGTGAATCAGACCTACGCGGGAGAAATTGGGCAAGTTGCGCGACTTCGGATCCGGCCAGCTCATCCAGATGGCGAAGGCTTTGCCGACGATATTCTGGTCCGGCACCATGCCCAGCAAAGCTTTGGGAATAGCTGGGTCATTCCAGTAGCGGCTGTCATTGGAGTTGTCGCGGTTGTCACCCATCATAAAGTAATGCCCTTGCGGCACTACCCACTCGCGGCCCGGCTCAACCCGATAGCGCTGCATTTCCTTACGAATCTGGTGCTCTGCCTCACCAAGTTTCTCGTTATACAGCGTCGCACTGCCCAGGCTGCCGGGCTCATCACCAATCAACTGCTGGGCCACAGACTCGCCATTGATGGTCAGGCGTTTGTCACTGCTGTAGGCAATACGATCACCGGCCAGCCCCACCACACGCTTGATGTAATTGATATTCGGATCGCTTGGGTAGCGAAACACCATCACATCGCCGCGCTGCGGATCACCGACTTCGATCACCTTGGTGTCCAGCACCGGCAGGCGAATGCCATAGGCGAACTTGTTGACCAGAATAAAATCGCCCACTTCCAGGGTCGGCTTCATAGAGCCGGATGGAATCTGAAAGGGCTCGACCAGAAACGAGCGCAGCACCAGCACAATCGCCAGCACTGGGAAAAACGACTTGCCGTACTCCACCAGCAATGGCTCTTTGTTCAAACGCTCTACCACGGCCTCATCAGGTTCGCTGACCTGGCCATGATAGGTGCTGATAGCTGCTCGCCGGCGCGGGGCCAGAAAGATCAGGTCGAACAACGCCAGCGCGCCACAGACGGCGACTGCGATAACCAGTAACAGCGGGAAATTGATCGACATAGGACCTTAACTATCCAACCTGAGCACGGCGAGGAAGGCTTCCTGTGGAATTTCCACGTTACCGACCTGCTTCATGCGTTTCTTACCGGCCTTCTGCTTTTCCAGCAGCTTGCGTTTACGGCTGACGTCACCGCCGTAGCATTTGGCCAATACGTTCTTGCGCAGCGCCTTGACCGTAGTCCGCGCAACGATCTGCCCACCGATTGCAGCCTGGATCGCCACGTCGAACATCTGCCGTGGAATCAGCTCTTTCATCTTTTCGGTCAACGCACGGCCTTTATAGTGGGCGTTGTCCTTATGCACGATCAGAGCAAGCGCATCAACCTTGTCGCCATTGATCAGCACATCCAGCTTGACCAGATTGGCCGACTGGTAGCGATCAAAATGGTAATCCAGCGAGGCATAGCCGCGGCTGGTGGATTTAAGACGGTCGAAGAAGTCGAGAACCACTTCGTTCATCGGCAGGTCATAACGAACCTGAACCTGCGAACCGAGGAACTGCATGTCGCGCTGTACGCCGCGCTTCTCGATGCACAGGGTAATCACGTT
>JBIHZW010000130.1:0-9556 GCA_044240245.1 Pseudomonas sp.
AAGCTGAACTCCACTGCCTGCACTGAATTCGCCACCAACAACGGTAACAACGCCAACGCGGCCCCCGCCTGCCACGGGCGGAATTGCAGCGTGGGAAAGCTCACTTTGCTCTTCATCGACAACGCTCCTTCTTGGCCAAGATTTTTCGGGCAGCGCTGGCGGCCACCCTGTTTTTATTCGTCTCTCGGCTGCTGCTGGGATGGCGCGCATGCGCATAACCCCAGCAACAGAAACTCTACCGCCCCGTGCAGAGCCCCCAGATGATGCGGGCCAAAACGCGCAATTGGTACGATAGTACATGCAAGGTAACAAGTTGTTGCAATGCTGCCAACCTGTCCGCGGAAATTGGCCGGCGTAGCAAAATCGACGAGGGCTGAGGCGGTTGTATTAGGGAGTGTCGTTAACAGTGCGACCTACAAAAGCAAAAACCCGATACGCGTTCAGCGTCTCGGGCCTTGGTAAGACAGCCAGCAATCACTGGCTGGACAGGCAAATAAGCCCAAGCTCTTTGTTTGCGGGATAAAAAAGGCCACCCCGAGGAGTGGCCTTTTTATTGGTGTTGCAGCTGCCCTGATTAGACCGAGAAGCGCGCCACCAGCGCATTCAAGTCCACCGCGAGGCGTGATAGCTCCTGGCTGGCCGCGCTGGTCTGGTTAGCCCCAGCCGAAGACTGCATCGATAGATCACGGATATTCACCAGGTTGCGGTCGACTTCACGGGCCACCTGGGCCTGCTCTTCCGATGCGCTAGCGATCACCAGGTTAAGTTCGTTGATCTGCGAAATCGCGGCGGCAATCTCATCCAACGCCTGCCCGGCAGCCTTGGCTATATCTAGGGTCGAGCGGGCGCGGGTGTTGCTGTTCTGCATGGCGTTGACCGCTTTGTCGGTGCCCTGCTGAATGCCGCTGACCATCTGCTCGATCTCCCGGGTCGATTGCTGAGTACGGTGCGCCAGCGCACGCACCTCATCGGCTACCACGGCAAAACCGCGCCCGGCTTCACCGGCCCGCGCGGCTTCAATTGCCGCGTTCAACGCCAGCAGATTGGTCTGTTCGGCAATCGAACGGATCACGTCCAGCACCTTGCTGATATCACGCACCTGGCCCGCCAGTTGCTCGACCTCGCTGGCGGTATTGGTCACGTCGTCAGCCAGGTGGCTGATCGATTCTACGGTCTGACGTACCTGCTCGCGGCCATGTTGCGCCGTACGATTGGACTCGCTGGAAGCCTCAGAGGTGCTGACGGCGTTACGCGCCACCTCTTCCACGGCGCTGGTCATTTCATTGACCGCCGTAGCTGCCTGCTCGATTTCATTGTTCTGCTGGTGCAAGCCGCGGGTCGAATCCTCGGTTACCGCGCTGAGCTCTTCTGACGCCGAGGCCAGCTGCGTGGAAGAGTCAGAAATATTCTGGATAGTGCTGCGCAGGCTCTGCTGCATGCTTTTCAAGGCACCCAGCAAACGTGCCGGCTCATCATTGCCCTGCACCTCGATTGGTTGGGTCAGGTTGCCGCTTGCCACCACTTCGGCCACCCGTACCGCCTCGGCCAGCGGCGCGACGATGCTGCGCGTCAGCATCAGCGCCAGAATCACCGTCAGAACAAGCGTCAACGCAATCATCGAAATCACCCACACGCGCGAGCTGACAAATACGGCCTCGGCACTGTCGGCTGCCGCGGTGGCACCCACTCGGTTCATTTCAGAAAGCGCGACCAGCGCCTTGGCCATGCCGTCGGCGTGACCATTGAGCGGTCCGTTGGCGACCGCGAGGGCTGCATCCAGATCGCTCTGGCGTACCGCTTCGACGATCTTGCTCTGCTCTTGCAGATAACTGCTTTCCGCCTGTTTAAAACGATCGTAAAGCCCCTGTTCTTCCGCACTGGCAATCAGTTTTTCATAGGCGTTTTGCGCCTTGCTGAGCCCCCCTTTGAGTTCTTCGACGCGGGCCAGGTTCTGCCGGGTCATGTCCTCATCGGTATTGAGCATCAAGCGCAGGGTCAGCGCGCGCAGACGCAGGATGTCCTGGTTCATCTCGCCCAGACTGAGAATGCTGGGCAACCAGTTTTCGTTTACCTGCTGCGACTGCTTGTGCATTTCCGCCATCTGCAGCAGCGAAAAGCTGCCGAGTATCAGAACCAGCAACGCTACCAAGCCGAAGCCCAGCGACGCTCTGGGCGCGATATTGAGATTTCTTAGGGTCATTAAGGCAGTCCTTTACGGTCTGAAGCGTTTATAGAGGTGCATATGGCCATCAGGCTCTTGTTTGCCTACGTCCCTCGGCCAGCACCTACAGGTACAGCTATCGACCTATAGACAGGCATCTTGACCTTTTGATCATAAAAAAACCCGAGCAATGGCTCGGGTTTGCAGTAACGACGCCGGATAACTCAGCGCACGATAAACCGCTGCTCAAGTAACTTGCGGTCATCCTGGAACACCATAAAGTGCCATTCACCTGGCACCACTTCATGCATTTCGGTGAATTCGAAGGCCATTACATCCAGCGGCGCGCCAGGAACCAGCTTTTGCGTCACGACGAACTTGTCATGCCGGGTGCCTTGCGGAGTCACCACTCCGGGGGTGAGGTACAGCAGGGTCAGCGGCGAGTCCTCAGCCACCTTGCCGGCCAGGCTGTAGCGCAGGCCGAATTTGGTGCCGAGCTTGGCGGGAATCACCTCGCCCTGTTCGATCTGCTGATTACTGCGGGTCAACACCCGCTCGCCGGCCTGGAAGTCCTGATAATCGCTGGCGAAAACGCCGTACTCGACCGGGCCTTCTACCCGGACTTCGGCCTGTGCCAGGCTGCTGATCAACGCAAGTGCGGCCAGGGCACTGAAACGGGTGTATTGCATGTCGCGCTCCTTTTTTAGATGGCGCGAGCCTATGACACCCGTGTGACAGGGCTATGACAGCCCTACTCCGCCAGCTCGGCCTGCACCCGGCGCGGCAACACCGCAAGGAAGTTATCGCGCGTCACCTGATGGGCAACATCCTCTGGCAAGGCGTCGAGAAACGGTTTGAAGCCGGTCATATAGCCCGAGAGGCTCGTGAAGCGGCCCACCACATCGGAACCGAGCATAAAGCGCGCCGGGTAACTGCTGACCAGTTTCACCCAGGCCGGATCTGGCTTGCCGCCGGCATCCAGCAGGTACGGCTGGAGCACAGTCCAGGACAGATCGATATACAGATTGGGGTACTGCTTGAGCATCCGCTCAAGGGTGGGCAGAAGGAAATCCAGCTTCTCCTGATGCCGATGGATTTCCATGCTGGTGCCGGCATGCGCCCAGATAAACCGCACATGTGGATGGTTGCGCAGCGGGTCCTCGATTTCCTGCAGGTAGAGTGGATTGCGCTCGCGCTTGGAAGTGATATTGGAATGCAGCATCACCGGCAGGTCGTACTCGGCAGCCAGGTGAAAGACCCGCGCCAGGGCCTCGTTATTGGCCCGCGGCGCATCGCCATGGATCAGCGCAGTAAGGTCGTCATGCCGGGTGAAAACCTCGCCAATGCCTTGCCACAGGCCGGGGTCGAGTTCGAGCATGCGGCGGATATGTGCATCGGCATTTTTGTCGTTCGGGTTAAAGCCGGAGAGAAACGGGTGCAGGCGTTTGCGCTGCTCGGCGGGCACCTGCTTATAGGCATGCGCCACCAGCACATCGGTGGCGCTGTACCAATAGGCATTGGCATCGTCGCCAGCGTAGTAACGCGGACGCTTGGGCTCGTCCTCATGCCACTTTTTCGCCACGGGAATACCCGAGAGCATCACATGCTCGATATTGCCGGCGGCCATCTGCTCGAACAGCTCGGTCATGCCCGCGCTTTCCTGGAAGAAATCGACGTAATGCAGATGAGCATCGCTGAAGCGGTAATCGCGGGCCAGCACCAACGGACTGAAAACAGTGACAAGAACAGCAAGACTCAATGCAAGTCGCTTCAAACCTCAATCCTCCTTGAAGACGTGAGCACAATTGACTCACTACACTGAGGTCTAGTTCAGAAACCAGGATTGCAGCAATGGCTTCAGCCCCGACACACCGGCAACGCACCTGGCCCAACTGCCTGCAGGTACTGCTGACTCTCGCCCTCTTCAGCCTGCCTGCGGCCCACGCAGCAGAACAGCTGAACTACCCACTGCACTCGGACGGTATCGAACCCGAAGCCTATGCCCTGGCGCTGCTGACGGCGGCGCTGGAACGTACCCCCGGACGCTATCAACTGCAGCCCACCCCCGTGCCCATGGCGCAAAGCCGCGCGCTGCTGGCTATCGAACACGACAGCAAAAGCGTGCAAGTGATGTGGACCATGACCACCCGCGAGCGTGAAGAACGCCTGCTGCCGATCCGCATCCCGATCTACCGCGGCCTGATCGGCTGGCGTGTGCTGATGCAGCGCAGCAACGCGGCCGAGCAGCTGGCTTCGGTAGAAAACCTCGATGAGCTCAAGCGTTTCAGCTTCGGCCAACGCCACGACTGGCCGGACACCGCTATCCTGCGTGCCAATGGCCTGAAAGTAGTCACCAGCCAGCACTATCGCGGTTTGTTCCAGATGCTCGCCGCCGGGCGTTTCGATCTGTTTCCCCGCGAAGTCGTGGTGGCCTGGCAGGAGCATGCGCTCGCCGTGGAAAGCGGGCTGGCGCTAAGCATCGACCAGCATCTGTTGCTGCATTACCCCACCGCGTTCTACTTTTTCACCTCACGCAACCGCCCGGACCTGGCTGCCGATATCGAACGCGGTCTAGAGGCGATGATTGCCGATGGCAGTTTTCAGCGCCTGTTCGAGCAGTACCACGGCGACACCCTGCGCCAGGCCAACCTGAAAAACCGGCGCATCATTGAACTGCACAACCCTGATTTACCCCCTGCCACACCATTTGCCCGTAAAGAATTATGGTTTCAGCCCAAGGAGCTCAAATGATCAGCATCAGCAACGAAAAAGGCCTGCTGCAGCGCATCAGCATCGGCCCGCACACCCTGCATAGCGATGTGTCGGTGGAGATGGGTGGTGAAGGCGCTGGCCCCGAACCCCATGACCTGTTCGACGCTGCGCTGGGCGCGTGCAAGGCGCTGACCCTGGCGCTGTATGCCAAGCAACGTGGTTTGCCGCTGGAAGGCCTCGACGTGAAGCTCAACCGCGATGACAGCCAGGAGCGCCAAGGCATCTACCGTCTGGACGTCGAACTGACCCTGCACGGCGCACTGGATGACGCGCAACGCCAGCAGCTGCTGCGCATCGCCGATAAATGCCCGATCCACAAGCTGATGACCAGCAGCGAGGTTCAGGTCAGCACTCAGCTAAGCGAGGGTGCGTAATGAGCGACTTTCTGCTGATCCAGCCGCGCGCGGAAAACCTCGGCGGACAACCTATCCTGCGCCCCCTGCCCTCGGCCAAGTGCCGGAGCGTCGGGCCGTTCGTGTTCTTCGACCATATTCTGGAAAACACCTACCCGGCCGGCAGCGGCATGAATATCAACCAGCACCCGCATATCGGCCTGTCCACCCTCACCTACCTGTTCAAGGGGCAATTGCAGCACAGGGACAGCCTCGGCTCGAATCAACTGGTCAGCCCCGGCGAAGTCAGCTGGATGACCGCAGGCCGTGCCGTCGCGCATGTCGAGCGCACCCCGCAGGCTCTGTGGGAAAGCGGCTCGCACATGCATGGTCTGCAGGTCTGGCTGGCCATGCCCACCGCCGATGAGCAAGGCGAACCCAGCTACAGCCATCACCCCGCCGACAGCCTGCCGCGCAGCACCAGCATGGGCGTGGACATCTGCCTGATTGCCGGCACCGGCTTCTGCCTGCAATCACCGGTACCGGTGCTGTCGCCAACTGTCTATGCCGAGATCAAGCTGGCCGCAGGCAGCGCGCTGCAGATACCCGCCGAACATGCCGAACGCGCGCTGTACCTGATTGACGGCGAGGCCACACTGGACGACCAGCAACTGCCGCTGCGGGGCATGCTGGTGCTGCCCGAAGGCGAGACTTACACCCTCAGCGCCTGTAGCGAGACCCATCTGGTATTGATCGGCGGTGCACCGATTGGCCCGCGACGGATCAACTGGAACTTCGTCGCCAGCGATCCGGCACTGATTGACCAGGCACGCCAACGCTGGGCCGCACAGGACTGGCCAACAGTGCCAGGCGAGACCGAGCGAATCGAGCTACCACGCTGACGGAGAAGATTTGTTGCACTCCCGAGACATCCAAAGCGCAGGTGCTCGGGTATAACCCTTGGCACGCTCACACACTCAGGAACCCTGTGCATGGCGCAGCCGCTGTTTGATTACGAAAGCCATCTGGAAGCCTGCGCCCGGCAGGATGAACGGGCATTCCAGGCGCTCTACCAACAGGAGGCTGCGCAGATGCTCGGGTTGGCCATCACCCTGCTCGGCCGCCGTGATCAGGCTGAGGACTGTGTGCACGATGCCTTTGTGCAGATCTGGCGCAATGCCCAGCGTTTTCAGCGCGCCCTTGGCAGCGGCCGCGCCTGGATCTACAGCATCCTGCGCTACCGCGCGCTGAATCAGCTACGTAGCCGTGGCCGCACGGTGGAACTTGATGACGACTTTATAGAACGTGCTGCCGATGACAGTCCACAGGCAGCCGAACTGCTAGAGCAGCAAGGTGAAGAGCAGCAACTGCGCCGCTGCCTGCAAAGTATCGAACGCAACCGCCGTCACCCGATTCTGCTGGCCTTCTATCGAGGCCTGACCCATGAACAGATCGCCAACCGCCTGACTACCCCGCTGGGCACCATCAAAGGCCGTATCCGCGCCGGTCTGCGCGCATTGCAGGAGTGTTTGCAAGCATGATTCCGCAGCAACCTGCCGAACGCCGCGCCTTGATCGGTGAATACGTCCTGGGCCTGCTCGATGAGGCCGAAGCCGCTGAGGTGCGCGAACTGATCGAGCACGACAACGACGCGGCGCAAATGGCCCTGCAATGGCAACAGCACTTTCTCGAACTGAGCGATCAGCTGCCGCCGCAGACACCCTCTGCGCAATTGTGGCAACGCCTGCAGGACAGCCTCGGCCTGACGCCAGCCGTCAGCCGTGTGAACAGCTGGCTGACCTGGTGGCAAAGCCTGACCACCTGGCGCCTCACCAGCGCCGCCCTGGCGCTCGCCCTGATCGTCGCGCTAATGCCTAATCTGTGGCGCACTGACATGGCTGGCACTAGCTACACCGTGGTGCTGCAAGCCCCGGGTGAAGCGGCCAAACCGGGCTGGGTGGTACATATCGATGGCGAAGGTGGTTTGAGCCTGCAACCACTGCTGGAGGATCAGATCCCGGCCGACCGTTCCGTGCAGTTCTGGACATTGATTGATCCAGCCATTGGCCCGCGCTCCCTGGGCTTGGTCGAACCGGGTAAGCCGCTGCAACTGTCCGCCGAGCAGATTGGCGCCGTACAACCCGGTCAGCTGTTCGAACTGACCCTGGAACCAGCCGGCGGCTCGCCCAAGGACCGGCCAACTGGCAAGGTGCTGTATATCGGCCGCGCGGTTATGGCCTCGGCCAACTGACAGGGTTTAAGCACGCCGCCGAATTTATTTTCCGGCGGCGACATCCAAGCGCTCACTCGTGGGTATAGCTATCAGGTGTTTCATCGAGGCACCTGCAAGGCGGGCCTAAGCCGGTCTTGCATCGATGCTGGATAACCACAGATGAGAGGACGCTCATGAACAGGCTCAATACCCTGCTGACTACTGCCGTTGCCACTGCCACCCTCAGCCTTGCCGCCGGCACCGCCAGCGCGGCCACGCTGCTGGCACTGGGTGCCGACGGTCAGCTGTTGAAGATCGACAGCGCCAGCCAAAAAATCACTGCCACGATGTCTACCAACAGCCCAAGCCCGTTGCGCGGCATCGATGTGCGCCCGGCCAACGGCATGCTCTATGCGCTGGGCAGCGACAATCAGCTCTACACCCTGGATCTGGCCACTGGCGCAGCCAGCAAGGTCGTCAGCCTGAACAAGCAGCTGCCGGGCAGCGGTCAGGCGGTCATCGACTTCAATCCAGTGGCTGACAAACTGCGCATGCTGGCCGCCGATGGCACCAGTTTCCGGGTCAATGTCGAAACAGGTGAAGTAGTCGTAGATGGTTCGGTGGCCTACGCCGCAGAAGGCCCCTACGCCGGTAAAAGCGCTCAAGTGGTAGCCGGTGCCTACAGCAACGCTTATGCCGGCACCCAGGCCACCGCGCTGTACAACGTCGACCTGGCCAGCAGCAGCCTGATGTTGCAGAACCCGCCGAACGATGGCGTCCAGCAAGCTGTGGGCAAGATCGTTGATGGTTTGCAGAATGCGGCCCTGGATATCGCCAGCGACGGCAAAGGCGGCAATACCGCCTACCTGCTGACCGACACCACGCTGCATACCCTGGATCTGGCCACAGGTAAGCCGACCACTCTGGGTGAGGTTGCAGGTCTGCCGGGCAATATCATCGATATCGCCGTGTTGCCTGAGATGTAAACAAGAATGCGGGAAGGCCGCCCGGCCTTCCCGCTCACGGTTTATTTGGCGAAGGTTTCCGCAAACAAATCATCCATGGCCTTGAAAGCGCGCGCAGCCACCACCGGGTGGTACTCATTGCGCCCCGGCACATTGGCCACCGGGCTGGTGAAGGAATGCACCGCGCCGCCGTAACTGACCAATTGCCAATCGGCTTTGGCTGCTTTCATTTCCGCAATAAAGCCATCGACCTGCTCCTGCGGCACTGCCGGGTCATCCGCGCCATGAAGCACCAGGACCGGCGCCTTAATGTTCTGCGCATCATTCGGATTAGGCGTATCCAGGTTGCCGTGGAACGACACAAAGCCTTTCAGATCGGCGCCGGAGCGAGCCAGTTCCAGCACCGCACCACCGCCGAAGCAGAAACCAATCGCCCCCAGTTTGCTGACATCCAGCGCCACCTGCGCAGTTTGCGCCTTGAGCACCTCCACGGCAGCTTGTGCACGTTTGCGCATCAGCGGCCGGTCGCCACGCACCAGGGTCGCTGCGGCCTTGGCTTCATCGGCATTGGTTGGGCGCACGGCTTTGCCGTACATGTCCGCCATAAACACCACGTATTTATCGCCAGCAGCGCGGGCGGCCTTCTTCGCCGAATCCTCGGTAACGCCCAGCCAGTTGGGCACCATCAGCAGGCCTGGACGCGGCGTAGTCACCGTATCGTCGTAGATCAGCAGGCCTTCGAAGGCTTCACCGTCGATTTCATAAGGCACCGGTTTAACCACCACGGCAGCTTCGGCGACACCAACCAAACCGGCCAGCGCCAAGGGTAAAAGTGATTTTTTCATCGACCCGCATCCCTCTTGAATGAGTAGTGCTCAACAGTAGCGCCTGTGCGCGCCGCGCCAAGAAAAAAGCCCGCTTTCGCGGGCTTAATTCTTTACGGCAGGTGTCAGGCAGACAGCTCGACCAGCAGCTTGTTCAGCCGCTGCACATAAGCAGCCGGATCTTTCAGGTTATCCCCGGCGGCCAACGCAGCCTGGTCGAAGAGGATATGGCTGAGATCGGCGAAACGATCTTCGTCAGCCTCGCCATCAAGCTTCTCGATCAGCGGGTG
>JBIHZW010000399.1:0-2665 GCA_044240245.1 Pseudomonas sp.
GGCCTTGAGGTCGGCACGCAGTTTCTGGTCATCAATCTGCAGGATGCGCGCTTTGTTGTGCGCACTGTCCGTCAGGATGCGCACCTGGTTGCCGGTATAGGACACCGCCGGCACGCCAATCTTGATCAGCGCCATGGCCAGCAGGGCAATCGTCACCTGCTCGCCGGTAGAGACCATCACGTCGAGTTCACGCGGTACCGGCTGACCATCACTGACCTGTTTGGCCAGATCGATCAGGCGATTGGTTTCACCGCTCATGGCGGAAACCACAACCACAATGTCATCGCCGTTTTCGCGGAATTTCTTCACCTTCGCGGCCACCTGCTGAATACGCTCAACAGTGCCGACGGAGGTGCCGCCAAATTTCTGTACGATCAAAGCCATTTCAAAGCCGCCTCAGCCCGTGAAGGGCGCCCATTAAACATACAACTCAATACCCTGCCAAGGCCCGCCGGGCGTATACCGGGCCTTGGGCTGTACATCCGGGGAATCAGGCGTTTACAGACCCTGCTCAGCGAAAGTCACCGCCAACGCCAACGCACCATCGAGGGCCGCTGCATCAACGCCGCCGCCCTGAGCCATGTCCGGGCGACCGCCGCCCTTGCCGCCAACAGCAGCAGCTGCCTGCTTCATCAGCTCGCCGGCCTTCAGCTTGGCGGTCAGATCCTGAGTCACACCGGCCACCAGCACGACCTTGTCGTCCTGCACGCCACCGAGCAGGATCACCGCGCTGCCGAGCTTGTTCTTAAGTTGATCAACCATCGCCAGCAGCGCCTTGCCGTCCAGACCGTCGAGACGCGCCGTCAGCACCTTGATGCCTTTGACGTCGACAGCCGAACCCGCCAGGTCATTGCCCGCCGCGCTAGCGGCCTTGGCCTTGAGCTGGTCCAGCTCTTTTTCCAGCTGACGGTTGCGCTCCAGCACACCAGCGAGCTTATCCAGCAGATTGTCGCGGCTGCCTTTGACCAGCGCTGCGGCTTCTTTCAGCTGCTCTTCCGCGCCGTTCAGGTAAGCAAACGCTGCCGCGCCGGTAACCGCTTCAATTCGACGCACGCCCGCCGCTACACCGCTTTCGCTGGTGATCTTGAACAGGCCGATATCGCCAGTGCGCTTGACGTGAGTGCCACCGCACAGCTCAACGGAGAAGTCACCGCCCATGCTCAACACGCGCACCTGATCGCCGTACTTCTCACCGAACAGCGCCATGGCACCTTTGGCCTTGGCGGTTTCGATGTCGGTTTCCAGGGTTTCGACCTCGCTGTTGCCGCGCACTTCACGGTTAACGATGGTTTCCAGCTCTTTCAGTTGCGCTGGAGTGATCGCCTCAAAGTGGCTGAAGTCAAAACGCAGACGCTGACTGTCGACCAGCGAGCCCTTCTGAGTCACGTGCTCGCCCAGCACCTGACGCAGCGCTGCATGCAGCAAGTGGGTCGCCGAGTGATTGAGCGCAGTGGCCTGACGCACGCTGGCGTCCACTTCGGCCTTGACCGAGGTGCCGACGCTCAAGCCGCCTTTGACCGCAACGCCGTGGTGCAGGAACGCGCCGCCAGCCTTGGTGGTATCACGCACGTCGAAACGCACGCCTGCGCCTCCAAGGAAGCCACAGTCACCGACCTGACCACCGGACTCGGCATAGAACGGCGTCTGGTCGAGGACTACTACGCCCTCCTCGCCTTCAGTCAGGCTGTCGACGGCCTGACCGGCCTTGAACAACGCAATGATCTTGCCGCTGCCGCTGGTGCCCTGGTAGCCGAGGAACGCGGTATCGCTGTCGACCTTGACCAGGCTGTTGTAGTCCATGCCAAACGCGCTGGCCGAACGGGCGCGCTCGCGCTGCGCCTGCATTTCGCGCTCGAAACCTTCTTCGTCCAGGGTCAACTCGCGCTCACGGGCGATGTCGCCGGTAAGGTCCATCGGGAAGCCGAAGGTGTCGTACAGTTTGAAGATCACATCGCCCGGAATGACGGTGCCTTTCAGCTCGGCCAGATCTTGTTCGAGAATCTTCAGGCCCTGCTCCAGGGTCTTGGCGAACTGCTCTTCTTCGGTTTTCAGCACGCGCTCGATATGTGCTTGCTGCTGTTTCAACTCTGGGAAGGCATCGCCCATCTCGGCCACCAGCGCGGCAACGATCTGGTAGAAGAAGCTGCCTTTGGCGCCCAGCTTGTTACCGTGACGGCAGGCGCGACGGATGATGCGGCGCAGCACGTAGCCACGACCTTCGTTGGAAGGCGTCACACCGTCGGCGATCAGGAAGCCGCACGAGCGAATATGGTCAGCCACCACTTTCAGCGAAGCCTGGGCTTCGTTGGCGCAACCAATAGCCTTGGCCGCAGCGTTGAGTAGGCTTTGGAACAGGTCGATCTCGTAGTTCGAGTTGACGTGCTGCAGCACGGCACTGACGCGCTCCAGGCCCATGCCGGTGTCCACGCTCGGCGCCGGCAGCGGGTGCAATACGCCGTCTGCGGTGCGGTTGAACTGCATAAACACGTTGTTCCAGATTTCGATGTAGCGATCACCGTCCTCTTCCGGGCTGCCGGGTGGACCGCCCCAGATATGCTCGCCGTGGTCGAAGAAAATCTCGGTGCACGGGCCGCACGGGCCGGTGTCGCCCATGGTCCAGAAGTTGTCGGAAGCGTACGGCGCGCCTTTGTTGTCGCCGATACGG
>JBIHZW010000401.1:0-2654 GCA_044240245.1 Pseudomonas sp.
GCCGAGTTGATATTGGTGAACACCTTGAACTCATCGGCGCAGCGTACATCGTAGCCGTAGCTGGAAACGCCGTAGGAAATCAGTGGCTGTGCGCCCTCGGCACGCACCTGACGTTCGACGAAGGGCTCGATCATGCCGTGCTCTTGAGCCATGCGGCGAATCCACTTATCCGATTTGATGCTCATGGCGTCTGTCCTGCTATAGCGAAGGGTGAAAAGTGCACGCATCTTACCGGGGCCAGCGGTTGGGTTCAAAGGCTCTTGAGCCCGCGCAGGACGCAAAACGCTAAACCGCCTGTCTGTCGCCAAATAACAGAAAGATGCACAGAGCATTCGCGCTTAGCGTTAAAAGCGAGTATGGTTGGCCCACTGTGCTGCATGTGTCACCGCGAATCGCTACTTGATGCCTAGATTTCGATCCAAACATCGTCCGACTCCTAGTACTCGTTGCACTCAGTCCCGGCCTGGGCTTTTCCAGGGCTGTTAATAAATTTGTTAGGAGACATAACATGTCGAATCGTCAGAATGGCACCGTCAAGTGGTTCAACGATGAAAAAGGCTACGGCTTCATCACCCCACAGTCCGGTGACGACCTCTTCGTACACTTCAAAGCTATCCAGAGCGATGGCTTCAAGAGCCTGAAAGAAGGCCAGGCAGTGACTTTCGTCGCTACCCGTGGTCAGAAAGGCATGCAAGCTGAGGAAGTTCAGGTTGTATAACCTGCACTAACCTCGCTTGATAAAAAGCCCCGCCTAGTGCGGGGCTTTTTTATGGGCGCTTATTTATCTTCGCGCACGATGTGGCGCACTTGCGTGCGCCACTACCAAATCAGTCTTCGCTGATTACGATGGTTGGCATTGCCTGCTGTGCACCACCCTGGGCAATCCGCGCGCCGACGTTACGTGCAGTTTCCTGATAGATCATCGCGATCTGGCTTTCCGGATCGGCCACAGTGGTTGGCTTGCCACCATCGGACTGCATGCGAATGGCCATCGACAGTGGCAGCGAGGCCAGCAGGTCAACGCCAAACTGCGCCGCCAGCTTCTCACCGCCGCCCTCACCAAACAGATGCTCGGCATGCCCGCAGTTCGAGCAGATATGCACGGCCATGTTTTCCACCACACCGAGCACCGGGATATTCACCTTGCGGAACATCTCCACGCCCTTCTTGGCATCCAGCAGGGCCAGATCCTGGGGCGTGGTGACGATCACCGCGCCGGCCACCGGTACCTTCTGTGCCAGGGTCAGCTGGATGTCGCCGGTGCCCGGCGGCATATCGACCACCAGATAATCCAGGTCATCCCAAGCGGTCTGGGTGATCAGCTGCAGCAGCGCGCCGGACACCATCGGCCCACGCCACACTACCGGGGTATTTTCATCAGTGAGAAAGGCCATGGACATGACCTCCACGCCATGGGCCTTGAGCGGCACAAACCACTTCTGGTCTTTCACCTGAGGGCGCGTACCCTCTGGAATACCGAACATGATGCCCTGGCTCGGCCCATAGATATCCGCATCGAGGATGCCGACCTTGGCGCCTTCGCGAGCCAGCGCCAGCGCCAGGTTGGCCGCGGTGGTGGACTTGCCCACGCCGCCTTTGCCAGAGGCCACGGCAATCACGTTTTTCACATTGGCCAGTGCCGGCACCTGATCCTGCGCCTTGTGCGCTTCGATCACGCAGTCGACCTGCACCTGCGCCCGCTCGACGCCGTCGAGGT
The DNA here is from genome assembly GCA_044240245.1 of Pseudomonas sp. Taxonomy (GTDB): domain Bacteria; phylum Pseudomonadota; class Gammaproteobacteria; order Pseudomonadales; family Pseudomonadaceae; genus Aquipseudomonas. The sequence goes on from JBIHZW010000401.1 coordinate 1,718, forward strand.
TTTCCAGAGCCATTTGCAGCATCTGCGCCCAGCCGCTCTTGAATAGTCCAGCGGCGTAACCCAGCTGCAAACGCACCTTGACCTGCCCACCCTGAATATCCACCTCACGCAGGCAACCAGCGCTAACCGGGTCCAGATTCAGGTGCGGGTCGGTGTATTGGGACAGGGCGGCTTCGACCGCTGCGCGGGTAACGACACTCATGGAAGGCTCCGAAAGGCTGAGTAAAGCAGGCAGGCATCTTACCCCAGGCTAACTCCATAGGCGCACACCGCCAGGCATTGCCCGTGCAAGGATGAAAAATATCCGCCGCCCCTATATAGTTACCGGCTTCCCTGAGTTACCAGTGCAGCCGATCCCATGAGCCAAGCCCGCAAGATTCTCGTTACCAGCGCCCTGCCCTACGCCAACGGTTCGATCCACCTTGGCCATATGCTCGAGTACATCCAGACCGACATGTGGGTGCGTTTCCAGAAGCTGCGCGGTAACCAGGCCATCTACGTCTGTGCAGACGACGCGCATGGCTCGGCGATCATGTTGCGCGCAGAGAAGGAAGGTATCACCCCGGAACAACTGATCGCCAATGTGCAGGCCGAACACACCGCCGACTTTGCCGATTTCGGGGTCAATTTCGATAACTACCATTCGACCCACTCGGATGAAAACCGCGAGCTGTCGGCGGCCATCTACCTGAAGCTGCGCGACGCCGGGCATATCGCCACCCGCTCGGTGACTCAATACTTCGACCCCGAAAAGGGCATGTTCCTCGCCGACCGCTTTATCAAAGGCACCTGCCCCAAATGCGCAGCCGAAGATCAGTACGGCGACAACTGCGAAAAATGCGGCGCCACCTACGAGCCGACCGAGCTGAAAAACCCGCGCTCGGCCATCTCCGGCGCCGTACCTGAGCTGCGCGACTCCAAGCACTTCTTCTTCAAG
>JBIHZW010000132.1:0-9397 GCA_044240245.1 Pseudomonas sp.
CTTCGCGCAGATTCTGGCCGAAGTGAAGCAGTTCTTCGCCGTGCACCAGGCCGAGGGCAGCTACGCCGGTGGTATCCATATCGAGATGACCGGGCAGAACGTCACCGAGTGCATCGGCGGCGCGCGGCCGATCACCGAAGACGGCCTGTCGGATCGCTACCACACCCACTGCGACCCGCGGATGAACGCCGACCAGTCACTGGAACTGGCGTTTCTGATTGCCGAAACCCTTAAGCAGATACGCCGCTAACGGCTGTTGCTCGCCCCGCTGCTACGCCGCTGACGTGCGTAGGAGCGGGGATTCATTCAGGCAATCAGGCGTTCACGCAACCGCCCGAGCATGCCGAGCAAACTGCCGACCTTCTCCCGATCACGCTCTTCACGCGGCTGCTGCGCCAGGCGGGTGACCACCTGCGTCGGCTGTGCGCGCCACAGCTGTGCCTGCTCGGCGGCAGCCTGCAGGCCTTTATCGAACAGACCGCGACGAATTGGCTTGGGCAGATAACGAAAAATCTGCGCCTCGTTGATCAGCTTGAGCAGCGCCTGGGTATCGCAGAACGGCGTAACCACCAGGCTCAGTAGACGCGTATGGGCCTGGGCCAGGCTTTTCAGCAGCGGCGCGGTGTCTTCGCCTGCCACTTGCAGGTCACTGACCAACAGATCAATCGGCTGGCTGTTCAGCAGCGCCACGGCCTCGCTCAACGATGCCGCGCGCAGCAGGCGATGGCCGCCGGCCACGCAGAACTCGGCCACCACAGCCAGGGTCGGCGCATCCTCATCCAAGAGCAGCACATTGAGCGCCACCAGCGGTATGGCTGCAGACGCTTTCGGCGCCTGTAACTGGCGTGCGGCAATCTGCGCCGCCTGGCGCAGGGTGAAAGCCATTTCCTGCTGGTCCCAGGGTTTGGTCAGGTAACGGAAGATGCCGCCGCTGTTGAGTGCTTCCACGGCGGCATCCAGATCGCTGTAGCCGGTCAGCAAAATACGCAGGGTATCGGGGGCAATCTGCCGAGCCTGGGCCAACAGCTCGGCGCCACTCATCTGCGGCATGCGCTGGTCGCTGACGATAATCTGCACGCGATCGCTTTCCAGGCGTTCCAGGGCGCGACGCGGATCACTCTCGGTCAGCACCTCGTACTCACGGCGAAACTGCAGGGCCAGACTGCGCAGGATGCGCTCTTCATCGTCGACAAACAGAATACGAATCGGCTCGCTCATATCAGGCACTCCGTTGTAGTGGCAGCGCCTGCGGGCGCGGCAGGCGGATCAGAAAGCGCGTACCGCGCCCAGGCTCGGACGCCGCGCGAATCTGCCCGCCGTGGTCCTGGATGATCTTGTAGCTGATCGAAAGCCCCAGCCCAGTGCCCTGGCCCACCGGCTTGGTGGTGAAGAACGGATCAAAGATGCGCGCCAGCACCTCAGCTGGCATGCCGCGCCCGGAATCCTGCACGGAAACAAACACGGCGCTGTCATCGGCCCAGGTTTTCACCAGGATCTGACCGAAGCCGTCGATGGCCTGGGCGGCGTTGTTGAGCAGGTTGAGCAGCACCTGGTTGATCTGCGACGGCGCGCAGGGAATGCGCGGCAACTCGCCCAGCTGCAGGATGGTTTCGGCCTTGTCCTTGATACCGTTGCGGGCAATCACCAGGGCGCTGCGAATGCACTCATTGAGGTCGACCTCCTCGCTCATGGCGCGGTCCAGGCGAGCGAAATCCTTGAGCCCGACCACCAGCTCGGCAATCTGCTCCAGGCCATACAGGGTGTCGCTGAACAGCTGGGTAAAGTCGTCCACCAGCAGTTCCGGCGCGGCTTTGGCGCGGGCCTCGGCGGCAGCCTCCAGGGCCATGGCCAGGCGCGCCTCATCACAGGTCGGATCGTTCAGGCAGTCGCCCAGCGCGGCTTGCGCCTCGGCCAGCTCAAACAATGGAGCACTAAGTTCGCGCAGCAGCTGTACGTTGTTCTTCACGTAACCCAGCGGGGTATTCAGCTCATGGGCGACGCCGGCGACCATCTGCCCGAGCGACGCCATCTTTTCCGACTGCACCAGCTGGGTCTGTGACTCCTTGAGTTCCACCAGGGCCTTGCGCAGCACCAGATTGCGCTGGGCGATGCGCGCCTCCATGGCCTTGAGCAGATCGAGCACGGTGCCAAGGCCGCGATACAGGCCTTGGGCGTCGACCAGGATAAAGTCCTCGGTAATTGGGTACTGCAGCTGCCCGGTGATCTGCTTGGCTGCATCCTCCAGGCTGGTATCCAGGCTGACCACCAGCGGCGCCGCGTTCATTACTTCCTGCACCGCATGACGGCCGCGCAAGTCGCGGCCGAAGCGCTGCATAAAGATGTCCTGCAAGGTGGTACGGCTGACCAGGCCCAGCGGCCTGCCGGCGCTATCGACAATCGGCAGCGAGAGAAAGGACTTGTGCTCCGGCGTCAGCAGGCGATCCGCGACATCGGCGATGCTCATGTCCGCAGCCAACGGCGTAACCGGCTTGAGCAAGCGCGAAAGCGCGCTGGCAGTGGTCATGGGCAGACTCCCTGTGCGTTGGAAAGTCGCCATTCAACCAGCGCCAAGTTGCTGCCGTGTGACAGTCGTCACACTCACTTACCCCAAGCCAGAGCGGCGCGTTAGGCCCATAAGAAGGTTGTTGGCGTTTAATTGCTGGCCGCCGCGCGCTATGGTGGAGGCTCAACTCTGCAAGGACGGCTTTTATGACCTGGTATATCTGGTTGCTGATGCTCCTGGTGCTGGGCTCCATCGTGGGTGGCCTGATGGTGCTGCTGCGCACTGCCAAACCGCTGCCGCTAAGCGAGGAACAGCTGGAGAAGATCCGCCAACGCGAGCTTGAGCAAAAAGCCAAGGACGCACGCGAGCCTTAGCAGGCCGTTGAAAAACTACCTGCGTTGGCAATACTGCGTTAAAAACGGCCTCGGAATGCTCATTTACAGCCAGTAAACTCCGCTTCCTCAGCCGTTTTTGCCTTGTCTTGCCTGCCTCGCTTACGTGTTTCAACGGCCTGATATCCGCAAACGACAAGGACGTACCATGCCATTGCATCTGCGCCTGATGCTGCCAGCCCTGTGCCTGGCCACCGGGTTTGCCCTGGGTTATATCCAGCTGCCGGGGTTGGCCGCCGGGGCCGCTCTCTGCGCATTACTGCTGTATGCCGACAAGTACCTGCCCAACGCGTTATGGACAACCCTGAGCCTGCTGGCCTGCATCGCCTTCGCCGCGCACCTCGCCCCCGGTTTTAGCGCCACGCCGCTGTGGCCGCCGCGCCAACTCAGTGCCGATGCGGCGCCTTACGCCCTGCGTTTGTCCTGGGACAAGCTGCTGGTCGGCGTCACCCTGCTGGCCTGGTGGCCGGGGCAAAAAACGCCGAGCAAACCACTCTCAAAAAGCGTCTGGCTGACGGCGGCACTGACGTTGCTCAGTGTACCGCTGCTGGCATTGGCGCTGGGTCTGGTCGGCTGGCAACCGAAATGGCCGGCGCAGCTGTGGCTGTGGCTGGCGGTCAACCTGGGAGTGGCCGTGTTGGCCGAGGAATTACTTTTTCGCGGTTTGCTGCAAAGCCGCCTGGTCAGCTGGCTCGGAGCCTGGGCGGGGATTGGCCTGACGACACTGCTGTTTGCCGCCGTGCATGTGCCTTTCAGTCCGCTATTCGCCTTGGTCGCCGGTATTGCGGGCTTGGGATATGGGCTGATCTTTCACTTCAGTGGGAGGATCAGCCTGGCCATCGCGTTGCATGGTGCGGTCAATCTACTGCACCTGTTGCTATTGAGCTATCCGCTGCGGGTGGCATGACGGCGACCTGGTAGCGGCTGAAAATCTTCTCCAGCTGGCCGTTCTCACGCAGCGGTTCATAGATCGCCATAAACTGCTCAGAGCTGATCGGCGCCTGCGGACGCAACAACACATGATGGCGATAGCGCTGATCGGCGCGTTCGGATATCAGCAACTGGCCGGCGTACTGCCGATTGCGCTCGAGGAAATCGCCGATATAGGAGCGCGTTACCAAGGCGATTTCTGCCCGCTGATGCAGCACCATCAGCAGGTTGCTTTCGTGGGAATGGGTCAAGGTAGCGTTGAAGGTCTTGCTCAAATATTCCGGCGAAGAATTGAAGCCGGCAAAGGCATAGTGATAACCATGGCAGAGCGCCAGGCGCTTGCCTTCAAGCGAGTCGAAATAACGCTGATCGCGGCCCGGCTCAGCACGGGTGACAAATACTTCGGAATCTTCCAGGCGCATATCCAGCGCCTCATGCGGAATATCCTGCCAGCCCCAGCCTGGATTCTCGAAAATCGCCAGGTCGATGCGCTGCTGCTCGAAATCACGAAAGCGGCGCTTTACCGAGGTTGGCACCATAACAAAGCGATAGTCCGTCTGGGCCTGGTTCAGGGCCGTTACCAGCTCATCGAGCAAACCGGTGGCCTGGGTCTGTTCAGTCTTGAACACATAAGGTGGGAAATACACAGCGGCCACGCGCACTTCCTGCGCAGCCATAAGCGGCCCGGCCAGCAGCAACGCCAGACTCATGCCGAAAAACCTGCTTACCCCACGTCTGATAAATCCCATTTGACGCCAACTTCCTTATTTCTCGGATAACCGCAGCCTACCCTAGGCAAATCTGACCGAACAGAGCATTTTCAGTCATTTATCAGCACTGATGCGTCACGCAAATGGTAGCGCCCCAGCAGTTTATCCAGCTGCTTGTCGCGATTGAGCTGTTTGAGCAACTCGGCAAAGACTTGCGGCTGCAGCGCAGACTCCGGACGGAACAACGCCTGGTGCTGGTACACCTGATCGACCCGTTGGGAAACCAGCAAGGCGCTGCTCTGCTCCGGGTAACGCTGTTGGTAGGCACTCAGGTAAGAGCGCGTGACCACCGCCACATCGGCCCGGCCGCGCAGCAGCATGACCAGATTGCTGTCGTGGGAGTAGGTCAGCACCGCGTTGAATCTATCGGTGAGAAACTGCTTGTCCGAGTTGAACCCGGCAAAACCGTAGTGATAGCCGCTGTACAGCGCCATGCGCTTGCCTTCGAGCGAGTCGAAATAACGCTCGTCACGGCCTGGCTGCAGGCGTGCGACATAGACTTCGGCATCTTCAATATGCAGATCCAGCGCGGTATGCGCGGTGTCCTGCCAGCCCCAGGCCGGGGATTCGAACAGGATCAGGTCGAAGCGGCCGCTTTGCAGATCGCGGTAGCGGCGCATGGTCGAGGTTGCGACCTGGGTAAAGCGATAGTCGCTTTGCAGTTGATTGAGCGCCTGCAACAACTCCGGTAGCAGGCCACCTGGGCGTTCACTTTCCGGTTTAATCACATAGGGCGGGAAATGGTAGGCCCCCACTCGCACTTCTTCCGCGGCCTGCGCAACGCATACCGCAGAAAGCATCAACCCGAGCAGCAAACCTCGTAACAGCGTGGCCAAACGGCGAACCTCAGAACAAAACGCAGGGACTTCATCCGTGACCAAAACCACTCACAATCCGTTGACGCCAAAATACTATCAATGTGCCACCTTAGCGTAGCTGAATTTCCTCAAGCTTCCTTGATTACCAGCGACAGCGCCTCTTCGGCCAGCTGATCGAGGGTCATCGGGCCTTCCGGGCGGAACCAGGTGGTGGTCCAGCTTAGTGCGCCGGTCAGCAGACGGCGCAGAATAAACGGATCGGCCTTGAAATAGCCGGCAGCCTTGGCCTCGCCCAACACCTTTAACCAGAGCTGTTCGTAGTTGTCGCGCAGCTCAAGAATAAACGCCTGCCCCGGCTCCGACAGCGAGCGCCATTCATACACCAGCACCGCCATGGCCTCGCCCGTGCCGCCCATGATCGACTGCAGCTCGCAGCGGATCAGCGCCAGCACCCGACCGCGCAGGTCGCTGGCCTCGGCCAGAGAAGCCTGCATCAGCGCGGTGTTGTAGCGAATGGTCTCCTCCATCACCGAACGCAGGATCTCGTCCTTGCTCTTGAAGTGATGAAAGATGCTGCCGGACTGAATGCCCACGGCGCTGGCCAGGTCGCGCACCGTGGTGCGCTCGTAACCCTTACTGCGAAACAGGTGCGCAGCGGTTTGCAGCAGCTTGCCGCGTGCGCTGTCCGGGTCGGTGATCTGCCCGCTGACCACCAGTTCCTGCATCACCGCCTGAGCTTGTTGATCATCCACGCTAAATACTCTCCAACTCTCTTTATGCCTCGGGCCAAGCGGCCCAGCCTGCAATTGCACGCTGGTTCTCAGCTGGTTTACCCAAGTGCTTGTCGTTATTAGTGAAATTTATGCTGCGCCAGCCACCCAAGCAAGCGCTTGGCCACACTTTAGGTTAGAAAGATTCGCCTCGGGGCTTTTCAACCAAGCGCTTGCTTGGTAGCCTTCAATTCACTTTATTCATGTGTTGCGGACCTATTCCAATGACTAAAACCGTACGCATCGGCTGCGCTTCCGCCTTCTGGGGCGACACCAGCACCGCCGCCGCCCAGCTGGTACAAGGCACCGAACTGGATTACCTAGTATTCGACTACCTGGCCGAAGTGACCATGTCTATCATGGCTGGCGCGCGGATGAAGAAGCCGGACGCCGGCTACGCCACCGACTTTGTGGAAACCCTGGCGCCGCTGCTGGTCGATATTAAGCAGAAGAACATCCGCGTAATCAGTAACGCTGGCGGGGTCAACCCCAGCGCCTGCGCCGCCGCTCTGGCAGCCGCTTGCGAGCAGGCCGGGGTCAACTTGAAGATCGCCGTGCTGCACGGCGACAACCTGCAGCCCAAGCTCGGCGAGCTGGCCAAGGCCGGCACAGTCGAGATGTTCAGTGGCGCGCCGTTGCCGCCCTTCTGCGTGTCGGTCAACGCCTACCTCGGCGCGCCGGGCATTGTCGAAGCTCTGAAGCTGGGTGCGGATATCATCATCACCGGCCGCGTGGTCGACAGCGCTGTGGTCAGCGCCGCCCTGGTGCATGAATTTGGCTGGAGCTGGAGCGACTACGACCAGCTCGCCCAAGCCGCATTGGCCGGGCATATCATCGAATGCGGCGCGCAGTGCACCGGCGGCAACTTCACCGACTGGGAAAGCGTGCCGGACTACGAACATATCGGCTTCCCGGTAGTAGAAGTGGCGGCCGATGGCAGTTTTGTCGTGGCTAAGCCGGATGGTTCCGGCGGCTTGGTCACGCCTTTTACCGTGGGCGAGCAAATGCTCTATGAAATTGGCGACCCACGGGCCTACTACCTGCCCGATGTGCTCTGCGATTTCACCCAGGTGCAACTGACCCAAGTCGGCGAAAACCGCGTTGAGCTGAAAGGCGCACGTGGCCTGCCGCCGACCGCGCACTACAAAGTCAGCGCCACCCACCCGGATGGTTTTCGCTGCACCGCCAGCTGCCTGATGGCTGGCATCGATGCGGTGAAGAAAGCCCAGCGCGTCAGCCAGGCAATCATCAACAAGACCGAGGAAATGTTCGCCGAGCGCGGCTGGGGGCCCTACAAGGAAGTCAGCATCGAACTGCTGGGTAGCGAAGCCACCTACGGCCCCCGTGGCCAGCGCCCCGACACCCGCGAGATCGTGATCAAGATCGCCGTGCGCCATGCCAAGAAAGAAGCGCTGATCCTGTTCTCCCGCGAGATCGCTCAGGCGGCCACCGGCATGGCACCCGGCCTGACCGGCATCGTCGGCGGTCGCCCTACGGTTTACCCGGTGATTCGTCTATTCAGCTTTCTCGCTGACAAAAGCGCCTGTGCACTCGAAGTGGAACTGAACGGTGAGCGCACGCCTGTCGCTCTGCCGCAGATCGCGGTGCTGAACAGCGCGCAGATTGCTGCCGATATCGCCGCCCCGTTACCAAGCGGCCAGGCCGACGCCTGCGTACCACTGATCAAGTTGGCTGTAGCGCGCTCTGGCGACAAGGGCAACCACAGCAATATTGGTGTGATGGCCAGAAAGCCCGAGTACTTGGCCTGGATCGCCGCTGCGCTAACCGAGGGTGCCGTGGCCGAATGGATGCAGCACGCGCTGGATGCGCAAACCGGCAAGGTCAGCCGCTGGTATCTGCCAGGCAGCCATAGCCTGAACTTCCTGCTGGAGAACGCCCTGGGCGGCGGCGGCGTCGCCTCCTTGCGTATCGACCCGCAGGGCAAGGCCTTCGCCCAACAGTTGCTGGAATTCCCGATACCGGTGCCCAAGGCGCTGGCCGCTAGCCTCGAACAAGGACAATAACAATGAGCTACGACTCGGTCTTTAAACCCGGCCTATTTAGCGGCCAAACCATTCTGGTCACCGGTGGCGGCAGTGGCATCGGCCGTTGCACCGCCCATGAACTGGCAGCCCTCGGCGCTCATGTGGTGTTGGTCGGACGCAAGGCCGACAAGCTGGAAAAGACCGCCAGCGAGATCCGTGAGGATGGCGGCAGCGTCAGCTTCCAGGTCTGCGACATCCGCGACGAGGAATCGGTCAAGGCCATGGTCGCAGCAGTGGTCAGTGAGCGCGGGCCGATCCACCACCTGGTCAACAATGCTGGCGGCCAGTACCCCTCGCCGCTCGCCTCGATCAACCAGAAAGGCTTCGAGACCGTGGTGCGCACCAATCTGGTTGGCGGCTTTCTGGTGGCCCGCGAGGTGTTCAACCAGAGCATGAGCAAGACCGGCGGCAGCATCGTCAACATGCTCGCCGATATGTGGGGCGGCATGCCCGGCATGGGGCACTCCGGGGCGGCGCGCGCCGGGATGGAAAACTTCACCAAGACCGCCGCCGTCGAGTGGGGCCACGCCGGGGTGAGGGTCAACGCCGTGGCGCCGGGCTGGGTCGCCTCCAGCGGCATGGACACCTACGAAGGCGCGTTCAAGGCTGTGATCCCGACCCTGCGCGAGCACGTGCCGCTCAAGCGCATCGGCACAGAATCGGAAGTATCAGCGGCCATCGTCTTTCTACTATCGCCGGGCGCTGCCTTTATCAGTGGCAACACGGTGCGCATCGACGGCGCCGCCAGCCAGGGCAGCCGCGCCTTCCCGCTGTTCAAGGCCAAGGCCGGGCAAAGCCAGTCTTATAACGGTTTCCATCGGGCCTATTTGCCCGATGTGCTGAAAGACCAGGGAGAGTGATGCCATGCCGGTAATCCATTCCGAGATCGACGTGCATGGCGAGGACTTCGCCAAGAACCGCGAAGCCATGCTCGCCGCCGTCGACAGCTTTCGCCAGATCGAACAGAACTGCCTGAACAAGGCTGCTGAAGCCAAGGCCAAATTTGAAAAGCGCGGTCAGCTGCTGCCGCGTGAGCGCCTTAATCTGCTGCTCGACCCCGGCGCGCCGTTTCTCGAACTGTCATCGCTGGCTGGCTACAAGCTGCACGACGACAAAGACGGCACCCAGGCCGGCGGCGGGATTATTTCCGGCATCGGTTATATCGCCGG
>JBIHZW010000133.1:0-9389 GCA_044240245.1 Pseudomonas sp.
TTCAGGCCGTACTGGTCGTTGAAATAACCGGGCAGGGCGCTGGCCAGGCCGATAAAGCCGCCGAAGGTCACGCTGTAGAAAAACATAAACCACCAGCTGTCGCGGTCACCCAGGGCTTTCAGGTAGTCGGCCAGGGCTTTTGGCTTGGGCCGCTCCGGAGCGTTCTTGGCCACCAGGGCGAAGATCAGCAGGGTTGCCAGCAGCGGGATCAGTGCCCAGCCGAATACATTCTGCCAACCGAACAGCGCCGCCAAACCCGGGGCAAACAGCGCAGCCAGCACGGTGCCGGAGTTGCCCGCACCGGCAATGCCCATGGCCTTGCCCTGGTGCTGCGGTGGATACCATTGCGAAGCCAGCGGCAGGGCGACGGCGAACGCGGCACCGGCAAAGCCGAGGAACAGACCCAATAACAAGGCATGTTCATAGCTGCTGATGCCGATCTGCCAGGCGCAGAACAACGCCACGATGACGATCACCTGGCCAATCAGGCCGGCGGTTTTGGGTGATAGCCGATCGGCCAGAAAACCCATCAGCAGGCGCAGCACGGCGCCGGCGAGAATCGGTGTGGCGACCATCAACCCGCGCTGTTGGGCGGTCAGGTCGAGATCGGTGGCGATCTGCACAGCCAGTGGGCCGAGCACGTACCAGACCATAAAGCTCAGGTCGAAATACAGAAACGCGGCGAACAAGGTTGGGGTGTGGCCGGATTTCCAGAAACTTGTATTCATCGAAAACCTCATTCAGCAAAAAAGGGTCCCGGTGGGGTGCGGTACGCCATGGTCGTGGACACGGCGGCCACAACCCATCGGGGAGGTGGTGTACTTGTGGTACGCCACCCTGAGGCCGAAGCCACAGCTGGGTTGAGAGAGTTACTAGCGCGAGTCCTGGATCGCAGGGCAGGTGCCTGCCCCAAACGCTGGGGCGTAAAACGCAAAACGCCGCATAAGCCGAACGCCTTGGGGCGTGGTCTATGCGACGTCTTTGTCGTTTGTTGAGCAGCCGCCATTGGCTACCTGTAACAGGGTTATAGCAAGAGCTGCGCCAACCGCGCAGAGCTCGGCATTACTGAGGCTTTACCTGCTGCATGGCTGTAGCTGTGCTGCAAAAGGGGGCGTTATCAGAGTGGCTCGCCCTTGAATGGGGCGCAGGACGTATTCCCGGTTCTGGCAAACCAGGTTGGATAAGGGCAGGCCGTGATGGGCCTTGGTTCGAGTGCGTCAGCTGGTAAGCGTTAGCGCGCGGCAGCGTGAGTCACTTGGTCTGGCGTCGGCGGCGGCACTTGCAGCCTGGGTGGGTAAAGGAAGGGTGAGGAGGGCCAGAGCGAGTAGGTTGCTCAAAAGCCCGGCGTGGCGGACATGGCTGCGCGTGGTCGGCATAGCAATTCCCCTGCTTTTGTTGTTATGCCTAAGGCGTAGCAGAGGATGTGCCAGCTGTCACGGCGCCCGCCGGATAATTGGACAATTAATGTTCGATCTGACCGCGTTGTCACGATCAAACGTGATCAGGCTGTTAATCGCCCGCTTTATGCCTGCAAACCCCTGGCTACTTGCCCAGCCAGTTGACCTTGATAAATTTGCCGCTGAAGGTCGCCGGCATCTGCACCACCTTGCCCAGTTTGTAGTTGAAGAATACGAAACCGGATTTGGCCATGGCCACCAGCGCGTCGTCGGCCGGGCGGGTGATGCGGAAGGTGATGTCACCGCCGTAGGCGTTGAAGTCCATCACGCCGACTTCAAACAGCAGTTGGTCGCGGGCGTGGGCTTCAGCGCGGTAGGTGGTGGCCAGGTCCGTGACGATGATGCCGGTGCCGTCTTCTTGGGTTTCCTCAATGCCGAACTCGAAGAGAAAACGTGCCCGCGCCTCGGAAATCATCGAGATCATCGAATCGTTGCCCAGGTGGTTGGCCGCGTTGATATCGGTTACCCGCACGGTCAGGTGGGTGGCGTAGCAGAACTGGTCTTCAGGGAACTCAAGTTTCAGGCGGGCCATGGTCAAGATCGCAGTCGAGAAAGACCGCCAGTTTACCCACTAGCGGCGGGCGCCATCCATGGCTGGATACGCCTGATCTATTTAATGCGCGAGAAAGCGGCGAATGCCCTGCAGTTCGCTGCGTATCAGCGGCATGGCCAGTGGCAATAGCCGCGAGGCATCGACAATCGGGCGGTCGTCGGCGTGGCTGGTCTGCATGGCGGTGAAACTGCCGCTGGAAAACGGCAGGACCACCTTGTGCTGACCGTCCATAAAGGCCAGACGGTCCCAGTCGCCGGCAATCAGCATGCGTTTGGCGCTAGGTTTGAACAGGCTTTGGCCGATGCTGTAGTCGCGTGGCGGGTTATTCACCCCAAGCAGTGGCAGCAGGGTTGGCAGAAGGTCGACATGGCTGGTTGGCAGCACTTCGCGATGTGCCGCCTGGCCAGGTATCCAGAGCACCAGCGGAACCTTGATCTGCTCGTCGACAAAGGTCGAGTTGTGTCCCCAGCGGCCTTTTTCCATAAATTCTTCGCCGTGGTCGCCGGTGATCACGATCAGCGTGTTATCGAGCAGTCCCTTGGCTTGCAGATGCTCAGTGATGCGCGCTATCTGGCTATCAAGGTGGTGCACCGAGTTGAGGTAGCGCTTGTAGATGCCCTGAATATCCCGTTCCAGATCCATGCTGGCGTAGCTGAAGTCCGGCAGGTAATCCGGTTCGATGACCGACTCGGGTGGGAACTCGTAGTTGGCGTGGGGCGACTCGAAAAACATAAAGGTCATAAAGGGTTTGGCCGGCGCGCGCTGGTCAATGAACTGCAGCAGGTCATCGACATTCTTGCGGTCACGCTGCCAGCTGTGGCCCTGGTCAAAGGCCTGCATCTGCTCTGCGGGGACTTTGACGAACAGGGTTTTGTCGAATTCCGGGTAGCTGAATTTGGCGCTGGTAAACAGCTTCATCTGGTACTGCTGCTGTTGCAGCACATCGATCACCGGGCTGCCCACGCGCGCGTCCAGTACCGGGAACCAGAGGTTGGCCGGCAGCCCGTAGAACTGGCTGAACATGCCGATGCGTGTGCCGTTACCGCCGGAAAAGTGATTGTCGAAACGCTGCGCGCGCTCGGCGAATGCATTGGTCTGCGGCATTACCCGCGGGTTGAGGCTGTCCGCACGCCAGGACTCGGCCACCAGCCAGACCACGTTTAATGGCTTGGCCGGCGGTTCAATGCGCAAGGGGGCTTGCGGGTAGGCCAGCTGGCCCTTCAGCGCGACATTTTCCACTTCCATACGTTGCGGGCGCTCCAGGCCCAGGCGTTTCTCGAGGAAGCCGCGCATGGTCAATGGTTGATAAAACGGCATGCGCTGGGCGGTTTCCAGTAGCGGGCTGTAGCCATAGAAATGGCTGAGCGCATAGCTGGTTCGCTCACCCACGGCCAGCAGGATAAACAGCGGCAGCACCCAGAGCAGACGTGGAACCGGTACGCTGCGGTCCTTGCGGACCAGGCCTGCAGCCAGCAGGTAGAGCACGCCTTGGCCGGCCACTGTGGCGAGGGCAATCAAGGCAAAACCGCGCTCACTGGATTCCGATGAGCCCAGTGCGGCAATGCCGCCGGGGGTAGTCAGAATGTTCCAGACAAAACCGTTGAGGTGAAAGCCATAGAGTTTCCACAGCAGCATGTCTGCGTATATCAGCAGTTGCAGTGCGCTGGCCAAGGCAATCAGCAGGACAATTCGCGCCGCCCCCAGCCAGCGTCCGCACACACGGCATAGCAGCCAGAACGGGCTGATAAACAGCAAGGCATAGCTGCTGATCAACAGCCCCTGGTACACCCCCATGCCCAATGACTCGGATGGTTCGAACAGTTGGCTAAGGTGGACGGCTACGGCCAGCCAGGTAAACAGCCAATACAACGCGTCAACGCGGCGAGCGGGCGCAAAGGGGGGCATAGACAGTTCCTTATTAGGGGGGGGCACGAAGCTTTGCAGCGTAAGGCTGCTTGCTTAAGCGGGGCTTAACGCAGACGAGGGGTTAGCGATGCTTGCTGTCGAGCCAATAGAAGGTCACTTTGCCGCCTTCGCTGGAGGGGCCGCTGTGATCCTGGATGTAGGCGCCAGCCTTGAAGTACAGCTGCTGGTTGCCCCAGTGCGTACTCAATTCCCTATGCAGGCCGCCATTGTCGCCATCGTTGCTGCTGACACTAACTGCCAGCATGCCGCTGGGGCTGAGGCGCAGATCATAGCCGAAGCGCTCGCCGAGCCTGATGTTTTCCGCCAGCAGGATATTTTCCACCTCGGCGTCGCCAGGGCGTTTGCGCAGCAACAGTTCGAGGCGGCCAACGCCGCGTAGATAGTGGTATTGCAGTTTGAGCAGGGGGTCGTTGTGGCTGCCGGGCTCATTCTTGCTGTGGATTTGCCCAATAACGATCTTGTTCTGACTGGGTACCTGCTTGACCGCCAGCACGGCGCTCAAATAGTTGTCGGCACTGGCGTGGTACCAGAAGCTAAGCGTGCCATCGGCCTGGGTTTCGCGCAGTTCGCTGCGGGGATAGTCGGAGTTTTTGCTGTGCGAGCCGCTGGCCGGCACCCAGAAGGTCACGCTGCCATCGCTATGTTGGCGAAAATATTGGTTCTGGTAACCATTATTCAGCCGTGCGGTGGCGATGGTGCTGGGTTCGGTGTGGGTGGGGATCGACAGATTCCACGTGCTGAGATCAATCACGGTGCATCCTTACAGAGTCATGGATGGGTAAATAACTCCGGTTCGGTGGCCATGGCGGGGTGAAGTTCAATTGGACTGATCAACGGGACCTGATCAACCCGCTAAATCGGAAACTGCCGTTTATCACGCTATTGGCGAAACACCTGCAGGTTGCGGGTGCTTCGCCAGTAGGTGGTTCAGGCGGCAGGGCGCTGCTGGCGCTGGTAGAGAAACTCCAGCACGGCGGTGCGGTAGGCGTGGTAGTGCGGGTCATTGGCCAGGGCCAGACGATCCCTCGGGCGCGCCAGATCGACCTTGACGATATCGCCCACGGTCGCTGCCGGGCCATTGGTCATCATCACGATGCGGTCAGACAGCAGCACCGCCTCATCGACATCGTGGGTCACCATCACCACCGTGCTGTGGGTTTCGCCGACGATGCGCAGCAACTCGTCCTGCAGGTGCGCGCGGGTCAGGGCATCCAGCGCGCCGAAGGGTTCGTCCATCAACAGCACCTTGGGCTGCATGGCCAGGGCACGGGCGATGCCGACGCGCTGCTTCATGCCACCGGAGATTTCATTGGGATGCTTGTAGGTGGCGTGGCTCAGGCCAACCATGGCCAGCGCCGCTTCGGTGCGCTCCTTGAGCTGGGCCTTGCTCTCCTTGCCAGCGAAGACCTTTTCAACCGCCAGGTAGACGTTGCCGTAGCAGGTCATCCAGGGCAGCAGGCTGTGGTTCTGGAACACCACGCCGCGCTCTGGGCCGGGGCCGTCGATCTCGCGGCCGTTGCAGATCAGGCCGCCTTCGCTGGCCTCGAGCAGGCCGGCGATCAGGTTGAGCACGGTGGATTTACCGCAGCCCGAGTGGCCGATCAGGGTGACGAACTCACCCTTGGCAATGCTCAGGTTGACGTCGGTAAGGGCCTGAAAGCGGCCTTTCTTGGTGTCGAAGTGCTTGCCGACCTGGGTCAGCTCCACGAATTTATCCATGTTGCGGCTCCTTAGCTGGCCTGCTTTAACTGGCGTAGTCGAAACGTTTGGCCAGCAACAGCAACAGCTGCTCCAAAGCCAGGCCGACCAGGCCGACGATGATGATGGCGATCAGGATGTGTTCGACGTTGAGGTTGTTCCACTCATCCCACACCCAGAAGCCCAGGCCCGTGCCGCCGGTGAGCATCTCAGCGGCGACTATCACCAGCCAGGCCACGCCAATGGCCAGGCGAATGCCGGTCATCAGGTGCGGCAGTACGGCGGGAAACAGGATGCGCGTGAGCACTTTGAACTCCGACAGCTTGAGTACCCGCGCCACGTTCAGATAATCCTGCGGCACGCTGGCCACGCCAGCAGCGGTATTGAGGATGATCGGCCAGATCGAGCTGATAAAGATCACCCAGATCGAGGCAGGGCCTGCTGCTTCGAACACCAGCAGACCAATCGGTAGCCAGGCCAGCGGGGACACTGGGCGCAGCAGGCTGATGATCGGCGAGAGCATGCCGGCCAAGAAGGCAAAGCGGCCGATGGCAAAGCCCAGCGGAATACCCACCAGCGCCGCCAAGCCAAAGCCGATACCGACGCGGCCGAGCGAATGCAGGATGTTCCAGCCGATGCCCATGTCGTTCGGGCCATTGTCATAGAACGGGTTGGCAAACAGCTCCAGCGCCGCCGCCCAGGTACTGACTGGACCAGGCAGGCCTTCGCTCTTGGTCGCAATCAGCGCCCATACGCCGATAAACAGCACGATACCCAACAGCGGCGGCACAACTGCCTTGAGCAGGCTGGTCAGCGCCGCCACGCCTGGCAGAACCAGGCGTGGCGCTTTGCTGATCGGCGCAGCTAACGGCAATGGGGTTTTCAGTGGTGCGTTCATCACGAACCTCCCAATCAGGCTTTAATCGCAAAGGAGTTGGCGTAGGCAGCCGGGTCGGAGCCATTCCACACGTTGCCGTCGATCAGCGTGCTGCTGCGCAACGAGCTGGCCGGCACGGGGATGTTCAGCGCACTGGCGGCTTCCTTGTACAGGGCAACCTGGTTGACCCCGGCGGCGACGGCGGCGTAGTTCGGGTCTTCCTTGATCAAGCCCCAACGCTTGAACTGAGTCATAAACCACATGCCGTCGGAGTGATACGGGAAGTTCACCGTGCCGTTCTTGCAGAAGGCCATGGCGTGGTCGTCCTTCCAGCTGTTGCCCAGGCCGTCCTCGTACTGGCTGAGGAAGCGTGGTTCGATCACTTTGACCGGTGCATTGACGTAAGCCTTGCCGGAAATCAGCTTGGCGGTGCTCTTGCGGTTTTCTTCGCTGGCCTCGATAAACTGGCTGGCTTCCAGCACGGCCATGATCAGCGCGCGGGCTGCGTTGGGGTATTGCTCGATAAAGGCGCGGGTGGTGCCGAGGACCTTTTCCGGGTGATCGGGCCAGATCTGTTGAGTGGTCACGGCGGTGAAACCGATCTTGTCGGCAATCGCCCGCGCGCCCCAGGGCTCGCCGACGCAGAAGCCGTCCATATTGCCGACGCGCATATTGGCGACCATTTGCGGTGGCGGCACGACGATGGTTTTTACATCGCTCATCGGGTTGATGCCCAGGCTTGCCAGCCAATAATACAGCCACATGGCGTGGGTGCCGGTGGGGAAGGTCTGGGCAAAGGTCAGCGGGTTACCGCCTTTTTTCACATGCTCGGCCAGTTGCGCACCGTTGGTGACGCCCGCTTCCTTGAGCTGTTTGGAAAGGGTGATGGCCTGGCCGTTCTGGTTCAGCCCCATCAGCACGGCCATATCCTTCTGCGGCCCGGCGATACCCAGCTGCGCGCCATACATCATGCCGTACAGCACGTGGGCGGCATCCAGTTCGCCAGTATTGAGTTTGTCGCGCACACCTGCCCAGGAGGCTTCCTTGCTCGGGGTGATGGTCAGACCGTATTTCTCGCCAAAACCCTGGGTCGCAGCGACCACTACTGACGCGCAGTCGGTCAACGGAATAAAGCCGACTTTCAGCGCCGCCTTTTCTGGTGCATCGGAACCGGCGGCCCAGGCCACGCTACGCAGCGAGGCGGGCGCGCTTAGGCCAAGGGCGGCGACACCGCCGACGGTGCCGGCGACGGCAATCGAGGTTTTCAGGAAATTACGGCGGCTGTGCAGGCTTGGGTTCTTCGAATCACGATCAGTCATAGGTCTGTCCTTTCTGGCCGATAAAACGGCTGAAACAAAAAACGGCGTACGCCAGGCCACCTCTAAGGAGGGGGCCTGACGGACGCCGTTGTCCGTGATCCGCGGCTCACCGCCGTTGGTGGGCTGCGCAGGAATCTTGTGAGGACAATTGCAAGGGGCTTGCCAGTTTTGCTGGGGCACGTCGGCTAACAACCACCAATGCGCTCTGAGGATGGCTCGAACGGGCCTTAGGTTGTTAGGATTAAACGCTATAAATCATAGGCTTAAGCGCAGTATTGAATGTTGGCTAGAGCAGGGTTTTCTTAGCGTAGTGGCGCGTCATGCCGCAGACCAGCAGCACTTTCAGCCGACTTATTGAGCCAATGCTGTGCATGGCCAAGCTGCTGCCAAGCGCTTTTGCTTCGCCTTGGTGCTGGACGCGCGCTGGTGTTGATCGCGTGTCATAGCCTTAGCGGGACAGCGATTTGCCCTGAGCTTCCTCGACAAACTCCTTGAGCCAGCGCAGCACCTCCACCGCCTCCCAGCGCGAAGGGTCGAACATGGCGTAGGCCAGGCCCTGATAGCCGACCACATCAAGTTGGCGGTGATAGCCGGCACGCTGCAGCAAGGCTTCGATCTCGGCAAAACAGGTGTTGAAGTGCACCCGGGAAAACGGCGTCTTGCCCTCGGTGACGATGCCTTCAAGCTGCAATTCATTGACGGTGGCCCGGACTTTTTCCAAGGGCATGCGGTTTACGCTGTGTTTTAGCTGCAGTACGTCGAGCATCTGGGTACTCCTGTTAACGCCTTGTATGGGCCCGATCTACCGGGCGGCACGGTTGGCTGGATGGCATGACCAAGGGTAATCGAAAAATACTGTACAAATAAACAGTATTCGATAATAGTAAGCCCAAGGCCCTAACCGGCACCTACTCGATCACTCGCGCCATCTGCCCGCAAAGCCAATGGCCACAGGCACTGCAGAGGAGTCACTAACAATGCAACAGATGCTGATGACAATTGTGCTGTTGGGTCTTTTGGCCGGTTGTGCGCAACCGCAGCTTGATCAACCGAGGGCCAATGGCACCTACCTGGTGATTGAGAATGGGCAGGCCTGGGCGGTGTTGGTATCCGACGGCAAACGTGTGGAAGAGCAGGGCACGGTGGTGGATGTGATCAGATTACCGAGCGAGAACTCTGCCGTGGCGGCCAGCTATGTGATCGAAACGGCCAATTGCGGCCGCGTGCAGTGGCTGAGCGAACGTTCTGATGCGGCGGATGGCATGACCAACCTGATGTCGCTGCACAGCAACAATCAACTCGGGCAGAGCGGCTGCGTTATTACCAGTGGCCTGAGCAAGGTTTGGACGGTGCTGGATTACTCCGGTTGAAACTAAAGAGGGCACCCTAAGGTGCCCTCTGTTTGTTTACTCGTCGGGCTTGGCCTTCTTGCCGGGTAACAGGCCATCGGCGCGGAACATCGTTTTGATCCCGCGAATCGCCTGACGGATGCGGTCCTGGTTTTCGATCAGGGCAAAGCGCACATGGTCATCGCCATAATCGCCAAAGCCAATGCCCGG
>JBIHZW010000134.1:0-9385 GCA_044240245.1 Pseudomonas sp.
GACACCAGCAGGTAGCGCACCACCTCCGGGTGATACTTTTCCAGCACCTCACGAATGGTGAAGAAGTTGCCCAGGGATTTGGACATCTTCTCGCCGTCCACACGCACCGCGCCAGCGTGCATCCAGGCATTGGCGTAGAGCTTGCCGGTAGCGGCTTCGCTCTGAGCGATTTCGTTTTCGTGGTGCGGGAACACCAGGTCCGGGCCGCCGCCATGAATGTCGAAGGTCTCACCCAGGCAGCAGGTGGACATCACCGAGCACTCGATATGCCAGCCCGGACGCCCCGCGCCCCAGGGTGACTCCCAGCTCGGCTCACCTGGTTTCACGCCCTTCCACAGAACGAAATCCAGCGGGTCCTGCTTGGCTTCATCAACTTCGATGCGTGCGCCGATCTTCAGGTCTTCGATCTTCTTGCGCGACAGCTTGCCGTAGCCGACGAACTTGCCGACCCGGTAATACACGTCCCCATTGCCAGGTGCATAGGCAAAGCCCTTGTCGATCAGAGTCTGGATCATCTGGTGCATGCCGGCGATATGCCCGGTGGCACGCGGCTCCTGGTCCGGACGCAGCACATTGAGACGCGCTTCGTCTTCGTGCATAGCCGCGATCATGCGCTCGACCAGCGCTTCGAACGGCTCGCCGTTGTCATTGGCGCGCTTGATGATCTTGTCGTCGATGTCGGTGATATTGCGTACGTAGGTCACTTCATAGCCACGATGGCGCAGCCAGCGAGTCACCACATCGAACGCCACCATCACCCGCGCATGACCGATATGACAGAAGTCGTAAACCGTCATGCCGCACACATACATGCGCACCTGGTTACCCACCAGCGGTTTGAAGACATCTTTACTTTTGGTCAGCGTGTTGTAGATCGAGAGCATCGGGGTTCCTTGGAAAACCACGGGCCAGCGTACCGGCCCGGTTCTAATCAGAGCGACTGGGCCTTAGGCCCAGGAGTCACGCAGCGTTACGGTGCGGTTAAACACCGGCGCACCCGGCTTGCTGTCCTTGATATCGGCGCAGAAGTAGCCTTCGCGCTCGAACTGGAAGCGTTCTTCCGGTGCAGCTTCGGCCAGCGATGGCTCTGCGCGACAACCCTTGAGCACCACCAGCGAATCCGGGTTGATATTGTCGAGGAAGCTGCCGCCCTCTTCGTCCTTCTCCGGGTTGGCGGAGCGGAACAGGCGGTCGTACAGGCGCACTTCACACTCAACGCTTTCGGCAGCCGGCACCCAGTGGATAACACCCTTGACCTTGCGGCCTTCGGGGTTTTTGC
The DNA here is from genome assembly GCA_044240245.1 of Pseudomonas sp. GTDB lineage: Bacteria > Pseudomonadota > Gammaproteobacteria > Pseudomonadales > Pseudomonadaceae > Aquipseudomonas. The sequence goes on from JBIHZW010000134.1 coordinate 1,280, forward strand.
CCAGGGTGTTTTCGTCGTAGCTGCAACGCAGTTCAACGATATTGCCGTCGGCATCCTTGATCGCTTCATCGGCGCGGATCACATAGCTGCCGCGCAGACGCGCTTCGCCACCCGGAATCAGACGCTTGAAGCCGTCCGGCGGGGTTTCTTCGAAGTCACCGGCGTCGATATAGATCTCGCGACTGAACGGCAATACACGCACGCCCATATCCTGCTTCGGATGACGCGGCAGTTCGAGGTTCTCGACCTGGCCTTCCGGATAATTGGTGATAACCACTTTCAACGGCTTGAGCACGCACATGGCGCGGCCCGCGTTGGCATCGAGGTCATCACGGATGGCGAACTCGAGCATGCCAACATCGACCACGCCGCCGGCGCGGTTGACGCCGATCATGTCGCAGAAGGTGCGGATCGAAGCCGGGGTGTAACCACGGCGGCGAAAGCCAGACAGGGTCGACATGCGCGGGTCGTCCCAACCATTGACGTGGTTTTCGTCGACCAACTGCTTGAGCTTGCGCTTGCTGGTGATGGTGTAGTTGAGGTTCAGTCGGGCGAACTCGTACTGACGCGGCTGCGCCGGCACCGGCAGTTGCGCGAGGAACCACTCGTACAGCGGGCGGTGGTCTTCGAACTCCAGGGTGCAGATCGAGTGGGTGATGCCTTCGATGGCGTCCGACTGACCGTGGGTGAAGTCATAGCTTGGGTAGATGCACCACTTGTCGCCGGTCTGGTGGTGATGGGCGTGGCGAATGCGGTACAGAATCGGGTCGCGCAGGTTGATGTTCGGCGAGGTCATGTCGATCTTCGCGCGCAGCGAACGAGCGCCATCGGCGAATTCGCCGGCTTTCATCCGAGCGAACAGATCAAGGTTTTCCTCAACACTGCGCTCACGGAACGGGCTGTTCTTGCCCGGCTCGGTCAGATTGCCACGGTAGGCACGCATTTCTTCGGCGTTCAGGTCGCAGACAAAGGCCTTACCCGCCTTGATCAGCTCAATGGCCCAGGCATGCAGCTGGTCAAAATAGTTGGAGGCATAACGCTCCTCGCCAGCCCACTGAAAACCCAGCCACTGCACGTCGCTCTTGATCGCGTCGATGTATTCCTGGTCTTCCTTAGCCGGGTTGGTGTCGTCAAAACGCAGGTTGCACTCGCCACCAAACTCCTTGGCCAGGCCGAAGTTCAGGCAGATCGACTTGGCGTGGCCAATATGCAGGTAGCCATTGGGCTCCGGCGGAAAACGGGTGATGATTTTCGCGTGCTTGCCCGCATCCAGATCGGCCTGGACGATGGGACGAAGAAAGTTAGCGGCGGCGACAGTTTCTGGCTTGCTCATGGGGTCCTTGATCATGCAGGTGCGCGGCGCAGGGTAGGCCGACTAAAACAAAGCGCTTATCATAGCCGAAGCTGTCAACCCCCTGACAGGCCCAAGAACCGCTGCAATGCCCTTTGCTGGAAATTCAGCGGTTCACGGATTTATCGACAGAGCGATTACCTACATGATCAAGCTGCACACCAACCACGGCGTTATCACCCTCAACCTGTTCGAAGACAAAGCCCCGGAAACCGTGGCCAACTTCAAGCAGTACGTCCAAGAAGGTCATTACGACAACACGGTGTTCCACCGCGTGATCAGCAACTTTATGATCCAGGGCGGCGGTTTCGAGCCGGGCATGAAGCAGAAAACTACCCGCGCACCGATCAAGAACGAAGCCAACAACGGCGTCGCCAACAAGATTGGCACCGTAGCCATGGCCCGTACCATGGAGCCGCATTCGGCCTCCGCGCAGTTCTTTATCAACGTGGGCGACAACAGCTTCCTCAACCACAGCGCGCCGACCGTACAAGGCTGGGGCTATGCGGTGTTTGGTGAAGTGGTTGAAGGCATGGACGTGGTCAACGCCATCAAGGCCGTTGCCACCACCAGCAAATCCGGCCACCAGGATGTACCGGTTGATGACGTGATCATCGAGCGTGCCGAGATCGTTGAGTGATCCTACTGATCTCCGATCTGCATCTTGAACAGGAGCGCCCGGACATCAGCCGGGCGTTTCTGCATTTCCTCGAAACCCGTGCGGTTCAGGCCCAGGCGCTGTATATCCTGGGTGACTTCTTCGAAGTGTGGATCGGCGACGACGCCATCAGCCCCTTTCAACGCTCGATTGCCCAAGCCCTGCGCCAACTCAGCGAGCGCGGCACACGCATCTACCTGATGCATGGCAATCGCGACTTTCTACTCGGCAAGGCCTTCTGCCGTGAAGCCGGCTGCACCTTGCTGCCCGATCCCTGCGTGATCGAACTGAATGGCGAGCGCGTGCTACTGATGCACGGCGACAGCCTGTGCACTCAGGACATCGGCTATATGAAGCTGCGCCGCTGGCTGCGCAACCCGATTTCGCTGTTTATCCTGCGCAACCTGCCGCTGAGCACCCGACAAAAACTGGCGCGCAAGCTGCGTAATGAAAGCCGCACACAGACGCGGATGAAAGCCAGCGAGATTGTCGACGTCACCCCGGACGAAGTGCCGCGCATCATGGCCGAGCACGGTGTACGCACGCTGATCCACGGCCACACCCATCGCCCCACCACCCATCAGCTGCAGGTCAACGGCCAGCCAGCGCAACGCATCGTGCTTGGCGACTGGGACAAACAGGGTTGGGCACTGCAGGTCGACAGCCAAGGCTTGCAGCAAAGTGCCTTCGATCTTCAACCCGCCTGAAACTTTGACTCCGCGCACAAAGCGCTGAGCGCTCCCTCTTGACGGACGATTCGCCGATCATCAGCATCAGCGACCTCAAAACGCCATCAGGGACCGATCATGCTGTTCAGCAAGGAACATCTCTTTAAATACGCCATCGCCCCCGCCGCACTGGTGGCGGTGAGCTTTGTCACCTTCAACAGCGTGTTCTTCTATAACGAAGCCGGTTTCGCCACCCACGTGCGCACCATCTTCGGCGAAGAAAAAGTGGTCGATGATGTCGGCTACGCGACCAAGTGGTTCGGCCGTGCCACCGCCTGGAAGAAGGCCCTGAGCGTGCAATCGGTGCTCACCGAAGCCTTGGCCATCGACGACAGCAGCGACAACGATTCGCTCGGCGCCACCATCGAAGCCTTCCCCATCGTGTTTCTCGGCAACGTCGACGCCAAGGTCGAGTCCTCCGCGCGCTTCCGCCTGCCTGCGGGCGAGCAGTTCCTGAAAATCGCCCAGGAATACCGCAACCCGGAGAACTTCATCAAAACCGCACTGGTTCCGGCCATCAAGGAAACCCTGCAGGCCACCGCCTCACTGATGAGCGCCGACGACTTCTATGCCGGTGCGCGCAGCGAGTTCGCCGCCGAGTTCGAAAACCAGCTCAATGACGGCCTGTACCTGATCAAACGCAAGGAAATTCGCGGCCCACGCGGTCATCAACCGAGCCAGACCGCGATTCTGCAAGCTGGCACCGAGCAAGGCGCGTTTGGCGACAACAACGTCAGCCAGTTCGTCACCGAGAAGGTCATGGACAACAAGGGCATCCCGGTACGCAAGCAACAGCAGTTCCGCAAATACGGCGTGGAAGTGGTCGAGGCGCGCATAACCAACGTCGACCCTAACCCGCAGTACAAGCAGCGCATGGTCAAGGTGCAGCAAGCCCTGGCCGAGCTGGCCGTAGCGCGGCAGAACCGCCTGAAGGAAGAGGAAGAGAAATTGCTGGTCACCGCCCGCGGTGAGAAAGAAGTGGAAGCGCGTCGCCAGGAAACCCTGCGCGACCAGATCGAGCGCACCACTCAGGCGGAAACCGAAAAGCAACTGGCGCGAATCAACGCCGAGCGTGAGAAAGGCCGCGCCGAGATCGAGAAGCAGACCGCCGAACTGTTGCGCGACAAGGCTGCAATCACCGCCGACGCGACGAAGATCACCGCCGATGCCGAGGCTTATGCCCGTGAAGCGGTAATCAAGGCGGACGGTGCACTACAGCCCAAGCTTGATGCGCTGATCGCGATCAACAAGGTCTGGGCCGAAGCCGCAGCCCAGGCGCCAGTGCCTAGCGTGATGATGGGTGGCGGTAGCGACGGCGCCAGCAGCCGGCAGGATGAAATCAGCCAACTGATGGGCGTACTGGCCACCAAGGCGGCGCGTGACCTGTCGCTGGATCTGAAAGTGCAGCAGTAAGCACCGCACCAACCCCACTAAAAAGCGCCCGACTGGGCGCTTTTTGCTTTAAAGCTGCGGTACACCGCTGTGAAAGCGCATCTCGGTATCTGGCGACTCGATCAACTCCTGCTCCGCAGCCCTCACCCGCTCGATGGCCTGGTCTACGTCGCGTTCATCGCCGTACTGGTAAGCCAGCTTCAGATAGTTCTGAAAGTGCCGTGCCTCGCTTTTCAGCAAGCCGAAGTAGAACTTGCCCAGCTCTTCATCCAGATGCGGCACCAAGGCCTCGAAACGCTCACAGCTGCGCGCTTCGATAAAGGCGCCGACCACCAGGGTATCCACCAGTTTGTGCGGCTCATGGGTACGCACCACCTTACGCAAGCCTGAGGCGTAGCGCGCCGCCGACACAGGGCGCAGGCCAATCTTGCGGCGTTTCATGATGCGCAGCACCTGCTCGTGATGCACCAGCTCCTCACGGGCCAGGCGCGACATGGCGTTGAGCAGGTCGACGTAGGTGCTGTACTTGGCCATCAGGCTCAGCGCTGTGCTGGCGGCCTTGAATTCGCAGTTCTTGTGATCAATCAGCAGGGTCTGCTGGTCAGCCAGGGCGGCGGTGATCCAGGCATCCGGCGTACGGCAGCCGAGAAACTCGTGAATTTCCGGCAGGTTCATCGGCGCGTCTCCGCAACCAGACGGCGATATCCCAACAGATAAGGGGCAAAACAACGCAACAGATCATCGGTTGTGGCTAACAGATACATAAATTCACAAAACCAGGCAGGCGGGAGTGATAAGGCTAGAGCGCGGCCATTATACGAATGAGCGCGCGAACAGCCACTCGATTGACGCCGATCAAGCAGCAAGCCAGTGGCAGCGATCTATAGTGATAAACAGTACAACTGACTGCACATGGAGATGATCATGCAAGCTATTCGCAGCATTCTGGTGGTGATGGAGCCCAATCACACGGAAGACCTGGCCCTGAAACGCGCCAAGCTGATTGCCGGCGTCACTCAATCGCACCTGCACCTGCTGGTATGCGACAAGAAAAGTGATCACACCGGTTACCTGCGCGACCTTACCGGCCTGCTCAACAGCGAAGGTTTCAGCACCTCCAGCCAACAAGCCTGGGATGAAAACCAGCACCAGACCATCATCAACGTGCAGCAGGCTGAAGGCTGTGGCCTGGTGATCAAGCAGCATTTCCCCGACAACCCGCTGAAGAAGGCCCTGCTCACCCCCGATGACTGGAAGCTACTGCGTTACTGCCCGGCGCCAGTGCTGATGGTGAAAACCGAAAAATCCTGGGCGGGCACCGCGATTCTGGCGGCAGTCGATGTGGGTAACGCCGACAGCGAGCACCGCACCCTGCACACCAGCATCGTCAGCCATGGCTTTGATATTGCCGCCCTGGCCAAGGCCGAACTGCATGTAATCAGCGCTCATCCGGCGCCGATGCTCTCGGCTGCCGACCCAACCTTCCAGCTCAAGGAAACCATCGAGGCGCGCTACCGTGAGCAGTGCAAGGCATTCCAGGCCGAGTACGAGATCAGCGATGAGCGCCTGCATATCGCCGAAGGCCCGGCCGATGTGTTGATCCCGCAGACAGCCCATCGACTCAACGCCGGCGTGACGGTGATCGGCACCGTGGCGCGCACCGGTATTTCCGGCGCGCTAATCGGCAATACCGCCGAGGTGATTCTCGACTCGCTAGAAAGCGACATCCTGGTGCTTAAGCCAGACGACATCATCGCCCACCTGGAGGAACTGGTCGCCCAGCGCTAAGCCAAATGACACGCGCAACAAAAAAGCCGCCTGAATAGGCGGCTTTTTCATTTGAAAGATGGCTTCAGACTCTTATCTCAAGCCCTTCAAGCAAAAAGCGCGGCGCGATATAGCGTTCGTAGTGCGCTTCGGATAGCAGAAAGAACTCGCGATCAATCGCATCGCGCAATTCCGGCAGGCTCCACTCGCGAAACTCCGGCAACAGCACCATGCCATAGGCATTCAACTGGCTGATCACCCGCGCGCCCCGGGCAATCAGTTGATAGGCCCAGCAATACGGTGATTGTTGCGGCACAAAGCGGATCTTGCGCTGTTCCAGCTGCATGCGCAGGCGATCGGCATCGAAAACTTCCAGTTTGGCGGCCATCACCTGCACCAACAACACCTCCAGGCGCAGCCACACGGCGCGTTTTTCCTCGTCGTTATAGCCGTTCCAGTTGATCACCTCATGGTGGAAGCGCTTGCAGCCACGGCAGACCAAATCGCCGTAAACAGTGGAGCACAGGCCGACACAAGGGGTTTTGATGCGTTGGTTGGACATAACGAAAGGCATGGGTACTGGCGGACAGGCTGGCATCTTAGCCCTTTGTCTAAGGCAGATCACCCCCAGATAAACAGGGCCTTTGGCTTAACTTTTTCAAAGCTTTCCAGTAGAATCGGCCGGCCTTTTAGAGGCAGCAACGTCCGTTGGAAGCTGTTTTCAAAGCGTCACGAGCACAGTCAATCCTGCAGGTTCGATGTTGGTGCCGACCCTTGAGCCACCCTTCAAGTGTCTGCACCAGCCCTCATCCAGCCCGTCCTGCCGGCGTAAAACTTTGAAAACAGCTTCTGCAAGAAAGCAGCGCAACCTCGGCTGAGCGGCCCATAAAGCCACGAAGCGCCTGGTTTGTTGTTTTCTGGATCGCGTCCCGGACAACCCTTTGGGACCACTGATGAGGGTAATAACTGTGCTTGAAGCCTATCGCAAACATGTAGCAGAGCGTGCCGCTCAGGGTATCGTGCCCCAGCCGCTGAACGCCGAACAAACCGCAGGCCTGATCGAGCTGCTGAAAAACCCGCCAGCCGGCGAAGAAGCTTTTCTTCTCGACCTGATCACCAACCGCGTGCCGCCAGGCGTCGACGAAGCCGCCTACGTCAAGGCCGGTTTCCTCTCTGCCCTTGCCAAAGGCGAAGTCACTTCCCCACTGATCAGCAAGCAACACGCTGTTGAACTGCTCGGCACCATGCAAGGCGGTTACAACATCGCCACCCTGGTTGAGCTGCTCGACGACAGCGAACTGGCTGCCGTGACTGCCGAGCAACTGAAGCACACCCTGCTGATGTTCGACGCCTTCCACGACGTGGCTGAAAAAGCCAAGAACGGCAACGTCCACGCCAAAGGCGTACTGCAATCCTGGGCTGACGGCGAGTGGTTCAAGAACCGCCCGACCCTGGCAGACAAGATCAGCCTGCGCGTATTCAAGGTCACCGGCGAAACCAACACCGACGACCTGTCGCCAGCTCCAGACGCCTGGTCGCGTCCGGATATCCCGCTGCACGCCCTGGCCATGCTGAAAATGGCCCGCGACGGCATCGTGCCGGACGAGCAAGGCGTAACCGGCCCGATGAAGCAGATCGAAGCCATGCGCGGCCAAGGTTTCCCGATTGCCTACGTCGGTGACGTAGTCGGTACCGGCTCCTCGCGTAAATCCGCCACCAACTCGGTGCTGTGGTTCTTCGGCGACGACATCCCTAACGTGCCGAACAAGCGCGCTGGTGGTTTCTGCTTCGGCAGCAAGATTGCTCCGATCTTCTACAACACCATGGAAGATGCTGGTGCCCTGCCGATCGAACTTGATGTATCTAGCATGAATATGGGCGATGTGATCGAGCTGCGTCCTTATGACGGCGAGGCTTTGAAAGACGGCAAGGTCATCTCTAAATTTGAAGTCAAATCTGAAGTCTTATTTGACGAAGTACGTGCAGGCGGCCGTATCCCCTTGATTGTTGGCCGCGGCTTAACCAGCAAAGCGCGCGAAACACTGGGCTTACCACCCTCGACGCTGTTCCGTTTTCCACATGTGCCTGCTACCTCTAAAAAGGGTTTCACACTTGCGCAGAAGATGGTCGGTCGTGCTTGTGGCCTACCTGAAGGCCAGGGCGTGCGTCCCGGCTCTTACTGCGAACCTGCAATGACCTCAGTCGGTAGC
>JBIHZW010000402.1:0-2642 GCA_044240245.1 Pseudomonas sp.
GTCACCGGGCACAGCTATATCGTCTACGGCCCGCTGGCCAACGGCGCAACCAGTCTGATCTTCGAAGGCGTGCCCAACTACCCGAGCGCCTCGCGCTTCTGGCAGGTGATCGACAAACACCAGGTGAATATCTTCTACACCGCGCCCACCGCCCTGCGCGCGCTGATGCGTGAAGGCACCGGCCCGGTCGAATGCACCGAGCGCACCAGCCTGCGCCTGCTCGGCAGCGTCGGCGAGCCGATCAACCCGGAAGCCTGGGAGTGGTATTACAACGTGGTCGGCGAACGCCGCTGCCCGATCGTCGACACTTGGTGGCAGACCGAAACCGGCGCCATCCTGATCACCCCACTGCCCGGCGCCACCGACCTCAAACCCGGCTCGGCGACCCGCCCGTTCTTCGGCGTACAGCCGGTGCTGCTGGATGAACAGGGCAAGGAGATCGACGGTCCTGGCTCAGGCGTACTGGCAATCAAGGACAGCTGGCCAAGCCAGATCCGCAGCGTTTACGGCGACCATCAGCGAATGATCGACACCTACCTCAAGCCCTACCCCGGTTACTACTTCAGCGGCGACGGCGCGCGCCGCGACGAGGACGGTTACTACTGGATCACCGGCCGCGTGGACGACGTGATCAATGTCTCCGGCCACCGCATCGGCACCGCCGAGGTGGAAAGTGCCCTGGTGCTGCACGACGCTGTGGCCGAGGCCGCAGTGGTCGGCTACCCGCATGACATCAAGGGCCAGGGCATCTACGCCTTCGTCACCCCGATGAACGGTGTGGAGCTCAACGAGGCCTTGAAGAAGGAACTGCTGGCCCTGATCGGCAAGGAAATCGGCAGTTTCGCCAAACCCGAGCTGATCCAGTGGGCACCGGGCCTGCCGAAAACCCGTTCGGGCAAGATCATGCGGCGCATCCTGCGCAAGATCGCCTGCAACGAGCTGGAAAACATGGGCGACACCTCGACCCTGGCTGACCCCACGGTAGTTGATGGGTTGATCGAGCAACGCCTGAATCGCTGAACCCAAAGGTAGGGCGGCCATGCTCACGGCATGGCCGCCCCACAGAGCCCCTATGGAATTCCTGCGCCGCCGTATCGAAAGCCAAGTCCTTAGCCTGAGCGGTATCGCCCTCGGTCAGATCGACTTTGAAAAGCCCCAGGGCGACCCCGGCCTGTTCGGCTCAGACTCGGTGAGCTGGCAGGTGCATGGCGATTTCACCAGCATGCTGGTCGGCGGTATCAGCGCCCTGCTGCTGCAAGCCCTGCACCCACTGGCATTGGCCGGTGTATGGGACCACTCGAACTTTCGCGACGACCTGCTCGGCCGCCTGCGCCGCACCGGGCAGTTTATTTCTGGCACCACTTACGGCTCGCGCGCCGATGCTGACTGGCTGATCGACAAGGTCAAAACCATTCACCTCAAGGTCACGGGCACCGCCCCCGATGGCCGCGCCTATGCCGCCAGTGATCCAGCGCTGCTGACCTGGGTGCATGTGGCCGAGGTGCACAGCTTTCTCCAGGCCCACCTGCGTTACCGCAACCCACTGCTGAGCGAAGCCGATCAGGACCGCTACTACGCGGAAATCGCCCTGATCGCCGAACGCCTGGGTGCCACCCAGGTGCCACGCTCGCGCGCCGAAGTCGCGGCCTACCTGGCGGCAGTACGCCCTGAGTTGCTCTGCGATGAACGTTCCTTAGAGATTCTGCGCATCCTGCTCGGCGCACCAGCCCCCAGCGCCCTCGCCGCCCCGGCGGCCAAACTGTTGATGCAGGCCGGTATCGACCTGCTGCCAGATTGGGCGCAGGAGATGCTCGGCCAGCAAATCAGCCCGGCCCGCAGCCGAACCATCCACGCCGGTGTACACAGTCTGGCCCCGGTGCTGCGCTGGGCGGTACGCGGCGGTGCCATCCACCGCGCGCGCAAACGTTTGCAATTGCCACCGCGCGGCTGACCGGCCGGTTCGCGCGCTGGCCGTAAACAAAGCCGCTGTGCCACCATAGCGGCCTCTCGCGGCACGCCGCGCCTGTTACTTGTGAGGATCGCGTTATGCAAGACGTCGTCATCGTTGCCGCCACCCGTACCGCCATCGGCAGCTTTCAGGGTGCGCTGGCCAATATCCCGACACCGGAACTGGGCGCAGCGGTGATCCGCCGCCTGCTGGAACAAACCGGCCTGGACGGCGCGCAGGTCGACGAAGTGATCCTCGGCCAGGTGCTGACCGCAGGCAGCGGGCAGAACCCGGCGCGGCAGGCCGCCATCCTCGCTGGCCTGCCGCACGCGGTGCCAGCGCTGACCCTGAACAAGGTCTGCGGCTCGGGCCTGAAAGCCCTGCACCTCGGCGCCCAGGCGATCCGCTGCGGCGACGCCGAGGTGATCATCGCCGGCGGCATGGAGAACATGAGCCTGGCCCCCTACGTGATGCCGGGCGCGCGCACCGGCCTGCGCATGGGCCACGCCAAGCTGGTCGACAGCATGATCACCGACGGCCTGTGGGATGCCTTTAACGACTACCACATGGGCATCACCGCCGAGAATCTGGTCGACAAGTACGATATAAGCCGTGAAGCCCAGGACGCCTTCGCCGCCGCCTCGCAGCAGAAGGCCGTGGCTGCTATCGAGGCCGGGCGCTTTGTCGATGAAAT
>JBIHZW010000403.1:0-2638 GCA_044240245.1 Pseudomonas sp.
TTCAGGCGGCGCAGGTAGCGCAACACCACTTCCAGGCTGACGTCTTCGCGGATGGTGACCATCTCGAAGTCCATCAGCGCACCGACTTGATCTTCCTCGTAGGACAACGCCGAACGCACGCGCTCGCGCTGCTGCGCATCGAGGGTTTCCATGAGCTCATGGACGACATCGCGCGGCAGCTCGGAGGCCAGGTCGGCCAGCTCGTCGGCGTCCATGTCCCTGGCGGCCGCGAGAATTTCGTGGTCGTCCATGTCCGCGAGCAGTGTTTCGCGCACTGCATCGGACACTTCGAGGAGGATGTCGCCGTCGCGCTCGACCTTGACCAGCTGCCAGACCGTCAGGCGATCATCAAGCGGCAAGGCTTCAAGGATGTGGGCAACGTCGGCGGAGTGCAGCTCATCGAGCTTGCGTTGTAATTCGGCGAGGTTCTGCCGATGTACCAGGTTTTCAACCCGGTCGTGGTGCTGGCCTTCCTGACGGTGAGTCAGGTCTTCGACCAGCTTGTGCCGATGCAACAGCTCGACCACCTGGGCCAGGCGATTTTGCAGGCTTTCTTGCGGCTTTTTTGCTTCTACTTCAGTCATGGCGCGCTCCACCCCCAGCGGCAGCGCACGCCACAGAGGGTCAATCAGTCAACACGTGATTGCACAATCGAGATTCAGAGTAACTACTGGGTAAGTCCATGGTGGTTTTCCACAAGCCCCGGCGGGGCTGACGCGGCGAATGATACCACCGCCCAGGCGCTTTGCATGTGACAAAAACAATCCTAGAACAAGCGCTTGCACGACAAACTTAAGCACACTTGCACATCTGTAACTGCGACGTGCCGGGCACTGGCAAAGGCACGCCTGGCGCAGATAAAGGCATCGACTACCCTTGCACATGGACCGTCACGGAGGACGCACCATGCATGGACTGCGCTGCGCAGCTTTCTGCGCCATTCTGCTTTGCCCGCTGCCCACACTCAGCTCAACCGTATTTCGCTGCGAAGACGCCAAAGGCCACGTCACCTTCACCCGCCAGGGTTGCCCCAACGAGCACAGCCAAAGCCTGCAACAGGCCTACAACCCCACACCCGGCAGCGGTAAACCAGTGCCATTGGCCAAACCGCGCAAGGCCAGCCGCGAGAGCAAGAAAAAAGATGAGTATGAGCTGACAGTGATCGGCGTAAAGCAGGACGGCTGCGGCAACCACCTGAACAGCAGCGAACGGCGCGCCGCCATCATCAAGCAGCAGATACGCCTGGGCATGAGCCGCAGCGATGTAGAGAGCAGCCTCGGCAAACCTGACAAGGTCACCGAACAGAACGGCCAGACGCGCTACGTTTACCAGGGTAAGAAAGGCAACAAGCGTAACGTCAGCTTCGATGAAGCCGGCTGCGTCAAAGGCAAGGCCAAACGAAAATCGGCGAGTAAAAAATGACCGGAACTCATTTTTAACGTCGCACAGCAACGATCCGCCGGGTGACTGCCATAAATGGCAGGCAATAAAAAAGGGCCTGCATCGCTGCAGGCCCTTCTTGTTTGGTGCACTCAGGAGGATTCGAACCTCCGACCGCTCGGTTCGTAGCCGAGTACTCTATCCAGCTGAGCTATGAGTGCAATTGGCGCTTTTTAACCAGATCACCGCTGGCTGAAACAAAATGGCCTGCATCGCTGCAAGCCATTCCGATTTGGTGCACTCAGGAGGATTCGAACCTCCGACCGCTCGGTTCGTAGCCGAGTACTCTATCCAGCTGAGCTATGAGTGCATGTAACGCTTGCACTGTAGACTTCTAAATCAACGCCTACAGCACTAAATAATGGCGGAGAAGGGGGGATTCGAACCCCCGACACCCTTTTGAGATGTACTCCCTTAGCAGGGGAGCGCCTTCGGCCACTCGGCCACCTCTCCGCAACACGGGGCGCATGATAACCATGTTTTCCCCGTTTGCAAAGCCAAAATTTCGATAAAAATTAGTGGCTTGGTTCTTCGCCTTTCTCTTTCTGGATGCGCTGGTAAATTTCTTCGCGGTGCACGGCAACCTCTTTCGGCGCGTTAACGCCAATGCGCACCTGATTACCTTTAACGCCCAACACGGTGACAGTGACTTCGTCACCCACCATCAGGGTCTCTCCGACCCGGCGAGTCAGAATCAGCATTCCTTTCTCCTTACGGATTTCAGTTCAGGACAACAGCAGTCTGCAAAAAAGAAAATGGTGGCAGCCCCGAACATCTCAAGCAGAGCCTTCACCCAAGTATTGACTAGTGTGAGCAGAAAGAAAGTTCCTGCTCATGCCAACCAAAAAGACAAAAGGCGCGGGATAAACCGCGCCTTTCGGATAATGCCTCAGTCGCCCTGACGGGCCGGGGCATCCAGTTCAAAAGCAGTGTGCAGGGCGCGCACCGCCAACTCCAGATATTTCTCCTCAATTACCACGGAGACTTTGATCTCCGAGGTGGAGATCATCTGGATATTGATGTTTTCCTTAGCCAGCGCTTCGAACATGCGACTGGCAACACCGGCGTGGGAACGCATGCCAACGCCGACGATGGACACCTTGGCAATCTTGGTGTCGCCGATCACTTCGCGCGCACCCAGCTCGCGGGCGGTGTTTTCCAGCACCTGCTGCGCCGCGGTGTAGTCATTGCGGTGCAC
>JBIHZW010000135.1:0-9314 GCA_044240245.1 Pseudomonas sp.
AGCCGTGCAGATGATGAGCAAGATCATCCGCCAGGTGGAAAACGGCCCGGACTTCCAGGCCCAGCTCGACGTCAGCCGCCCGCAGGCCGAAGCCACCGCCTCGGATGCGATCAGCTGCGCGATCCGCCGCATCAGCACCATCCTGCCGGTGGCCGTTCTGGTCAACTACACCGAGTCGGGCAACTCCAGCCTGCGCGCCTCGCGCGAGCGGCCGAAAGCGCCGATCCTCAGCCTGACGCCGAGCCTGGACACCGCGCGACGTCTGAGCGTGGCCTGGGGCGTCTACTCGGTGGTCAACGAGCGCCTGCACAAGGTTGAGGAAGTCACCCGCACTGCCCTGGAAACCGCCCGCTCAGCCGGGCTGGCGAAAACCGGCGATACCGTGGTGATTACCGCCGGCGAGCCGTTCGGCCAACCGGGCAGCACCAACAGCCTGCGTATCGAAATCCTCCACTGATCCAGTTCTGCGGTGGGTCGCCAGCACCCGCCGCAAACGCAACTCCCACGCTGGCTTTGCCAGTTTTGTAGGCACCCACTGTTCCCGCGGTGGGTGCCTCTTTTTATGGCCCCTGGTGATCGTCTACTCAGGTTCGTCTGTATGTCGCCATTACCGCTCGCACCTCACGCCTTGCAAGGCTCTCGCGCCCTGCTTAACGGCTTTAGCCAAATCTTTCTACAAGCCCATCCCGGCTGCGGCTTGCTGGTGCTCTTGGCGATTGCCATCGGCGCGCCGCAGCTGCTCGGCGGCGCCCTGCTCGGCTGTCTTAGCAGCACGTTGACGGCGCAACGCCGCGGTTATGCCAAAGCCGATATCGATCTCGGTTTGTATGGCTACAACGGGGTTCTGCTGGGCATGCTGATCAGCCTGCAATTCGCCTGGTCGGCGTTGCTGCCGCTGCTGATCATCGTCAGCTCCGGGGCTTCCAGCCTGCTGCTGGCCGCCTGGATGCAGCGCATGCGCGAACGTCAGTGGCTGCCGGCCTTTACCTTCCCCTTTGTCGGTTTAAGCTGGCTGCTGTTGTGGCTGGCACCCGCTCTGCAGCTTGAATTGGCGCCGGCTATCCCAAGCCAGGCGCAACCGCTCGACTGGTGGGCCAGCCTGATCGCCATGGCGCGCGGGTTGGGTCAGGTGATTTTTCTCGATCAGCCGTTGGCCGGCGTTTGCCTGCTGCTCGGCCTGCTGCTGGCCGATCGCCGCGCTGCCTGCTGGGCGCTGCTCGGTTCCACTGGTGGCCTGGCTCTGGCGCTGTATCAGGGCTTGCCGCAGCACAGCGCCCTCACCGGCCTGTATGGCTATAACACTGCTCTCGCGGCCATCGCGCTCAGTCAGGTGCATCGGCGCCCTTGGCTGCCGATACTCGGCATCGCCCTGGCGCTGGTGCTGCAACCCGGCTTCAGCGCACTGGGTCTGCCGGCCCTGACCATGCCGTTTATCCTCACCTGCTGGCTGGTCAGCGCCACCCAGCGCCTACTGCAAAAAGCTGCGGCCGACTGCACGCCACTACCGCCTAATAAGGGCAAAGGCTTGCATCGTCAGGACAAAACTCCCTAGCAGGTGGTTGAAAACTACCTACGTTGGCAATACTGCGTTAAAAACAGGCTCGGAATGCTCATGTACAAAAGTACACTCCGCTTCCTCGCCTGTTTTTGCCTTGTCTTGCCTGCCTCGCCGACGCTTTCAACAACCTGCTAGGCTGCCTGCCTGTTCGCGCGATCAGCGAACACCGCATACGGAGCAGCCAGAACACCATGGACACGCGGCAGAACTTGTACAGCATCATCTTCCACACGGACACGCCCGCCGGTCAGCGCTTCGACCGTTACCTGCTGCTGACCATCATGGCCAGTCTGGTGGTGGTGATGCTCGACAGCATCGACAGCGTGCACAGCCAGTACGCGCCTCTGCTGGCAGGCATTGAATGGGGCTTTACTGCGCTGTTCGCCATCGAATACGGGGTGCGCCTGTACTGCTCGCCAAAACCGCTGCGCTACGCTTTCAGCTTCTTCGGCCTGAATTGACCTGCTGGCGATCCTGCCGGGCATCCTCGCCCTGTTCTACGCCGACGCGCAGTACCTGCTGATCATCCGGGTGATCCGCATGCTGCGGGTGTTCCGCGTGCTCAAGCTCAGCCCGTATCTACGTCAAGCCAACTTCCTGCTCACCGCGCTGCGCGGCAGCAAGCAGAAGATCATCGTGTTCTTCGCCTGCATCGCCACCATGGTTACGGTGTTCGGCACCCTGATGTACGTGATCGAAGGGCCCGCGCACGGCTTTACCAGCATTCCCAAGGGCATTTACTGGGCGGTGGTTACGCTGACTACCGTCGGCTTCGGCGATATCGTGCCGAAAACCCCGCTGGGCCAGGCATTGTCGACCTTGGTGATGATCACCGGTTACTCGATCATCGCCGTGCCGACCGGCATCTTCACCGCCGAACTGGCAAACGCCATGCGCGGCGGCGACAAACTGATTCACGATTGCCCAAGCTGCGCGAAAAACACCCACGAACACGGCGCCGCCTTCTGCACCCGCTGCGGCAACCCGCTGTTTCCGCGGCAGGTCGACAAACCTGAGTAATCACCCGGCCAATAAAAAACAGCAGCGAGCTGCGGTTTTTTATATGTTCTCAATTAACTCAGCCACGTTCGATTGGCGTAGAAGTCAGCTCAAAGGGGCTGTTGCTGCGGCGCTGGTTGCGGTCTTCGCGCGGGGTGGCGCCGAAGAAGTTGCGGTAGGCGCTGGAGAAATGCGGGCCGGAAGAAAATCCGCAGGACAGGCCGATCTGGATGATCGATTTGCTGGTTTGCATCAGCAACTGGCGCGCCTTGTTCAGACGCAGCTCCAGGTAGTACTGGCTGGGTACGCGGTTGAGGTATTGCTTGAAGATGCGTTCCAGCTGACGGCGCGATACGCAGACATGCTGAGCGATTTCGTCGGTGGTCAGCGGCTCTTCGATATTGGCTTCCATCAGCAGCACGGCCTGAGTCAGCTTGGGGTGGCTGGAGCCCAGACGGTTCTGCAACGGAATGCGCTGGCGTTCGCCGCCTTCACGGATGCGCTCGACCACCAACTCTTCACTCACCGCACCGGCCAGTTCGGCGCCGTGGTCGCGGGCGAGCAAGGCCAGCAGCAGATCGAGCACGGCCAAGCCGCCACAGGCGGTCAGGCGATCACGGTCCCAGTCGAACAAATGGCTGGTGGCGATCACCTTGGGGAAGCGTTCAGTGAAATCATCCTGCCAGCGCCAGTGCACCGAAGCGCGGTAGCCATCGAGCAAGCCCAGTTGCGCCAGCGGATAAACCCCCGCGGCAATCGCGCCGATCACGCAGCCGCCGCGCACCAGTTGCTTAAGCGCGCCGGAGAGCGCAGCGGGCATCGGCCCTGGCGGCTCGTCGGCCAGCAGAAAGAGCTTCTGGCAGCCTTCGAGCTTGCCTACCCAGGATTCCCCCGGCAGCCGCCATGCGCCTTCAAGCGGTGCTTCGGCCTGCAAGAACACCAGCTCGTAGACCACCTCGGGGTGGACGCGCTGAGCAACGCGCAGCGCTTCTTCAGCCAAGGCCAGGGTCAGGGGCTTGGTGGTGGGCCAAAGCAGGAAGCCAATTCGGTGGGCATTCATGGGGGGCAGTTTAGGCTCTGTTGGCGATTATGGGCATAGCACGGGTGCGTGAGATGTTGCCGCTGGTTACTTGAGACTGCCAGAGAGGAACTGCTGCAAACGCTCGGACTGCGGATTGGCCAACACTTCTTTCGGGCAACCGCGCTCTTCGACCACGCCTTTGTGGAGGAACACCAGCTGGTTGGACACTTCCCGAGCAAAGCCCATTTCGTGGGTGACCACGACCATGGTGCGGCCTTCCTGCGCCAGATCTTGCATGACCTTCAGCACTTCACCGACCAGCTCCGGGTCCAGCGCCGAGGTCGGCTCGTCGAACAGCATCACCTCAGGTTCCATGGCCAGGGCGCGGGCAATCGCCACACGCTGCTGCTCGCCGCCGGACATATGCGCCGGGTAAGCATCTTTACGATGGGCCACGCCAACCTTGTTCAGGTAGTGCTCGGCCTTTTCCAGGGCTTCTTTCTTGCTCATGCCGAGCACATGCACCGGCGCTTCCATGACGTTTTCCAGGGCGCTCATATGCGACCACAGATTGAAGTGCTGAAACACCATGGACAGGCGCGAGCGCATGCGCTGCAACTGCTTGGGATCGGCAGCTTTCAAGCCACCATCCTTGTTGGCCACCAGTTTCAGCTCTTCGTTGTTGAGCAAAATCTTGCCGCCGTGAGGCTGTTCCAGCAGGTTGATGCAACGCAGGAAGGTACTCTTGCCCGAGCCGCTGGAGCCGATGATGCTGATCACATCGCCGGCCTTGGCCGCCAGCGACACGCCCTTCAATACTTCGTGGCTGCCGTAGCGCTTGTGCAGATCCTGAACTTCAAGTTTGTACATGGTTTCCACTCTCTTGAATCAGTCGCTGAGCAAGCGACCCTGGCGAATAGGGGTACGACCGGCCACTTTAGCCAGCCACAAACCGGGCTGAGCAAAACGCAACCGCTCGCGCGCATAGAGCACACCATCTGTAACGGCACAGACAGTTGTGTGGCGATCATCCAGAGGATCGATCACTTCAAACAATGGATCGCCGGCCTTAACCCGCGCGCCCACCGGTTGCAGAAAACTCACCACCCCAGCATGCGGGGCATAGGCGTATTGCGCACCGTCAAACGGCGTGGCGTCGCAGCTTTCAGCGGGCGCTGGCGGCCAGTCACCGGCAATCAGGCCCTGCTCGGCGAGGAATGCCAGAATGCTTTCGGCACTGGCTTCGGCCTCTGGCTTGCCGGTATCGGCCATGCCGCCCAGCTCGACTGTTACGGCCAGGCAGGCCAGCGGCACAGCGGCCTGGGGGAAATGCCGGGCCAGATGAACCCAGGGCAACGCACAGGCTTCATCGAAAGAACTGCCGCCGGAATCCTCGACGGTAAGCGCCGCCCCGGCCTGCAGGCGTGCAGCCAGCGAGCGCAGTTGCGGCCACTGCTGCGGCAGCAGGTACAGATGCACCGCCGCATCAAAATCACAATGCAGATCCAGCACCACATCGGCATCGCAGGCATGTTTAAGCAGCAGGCGCTGCATGCCTTGCAGCTCTGAGGCGGCTGGCGGAAGAGCTTCCAGCGCGGCCTGCATAGCGGCGCGAATCAGCCGCACATTGCTCGGGCCGTCACCGCCCAGGCAGTCTTCCAGCGCTGGCGCGATGGCGGCGGCCAGATCAAAGAAATCACGGTTGAAGTTCTTGCCGCTGCCCAGTTCGAAGCGGCCCTGATGGGTCGCCTGGAACATCTGCCCCAAGCCAACCGGATTAGCCACAGGTACCAGCTCGACCACCCCAGTCAGACGCCCCTGAGCTTCCAGCTGCCGCAAGCGGCGCTTGAGTTCCACTGCCACGCGCATCCCAGGCAGCTCATCGGCATGCAGCGAGGCCTGGATATACGCCTTGCACGGGCCATGACCGAAACGGAACACGCTCAAGCGGCGTTCGGTTCCGGGGCAACCCCAGGGCAGTGGATGATCAATACGCTGCATGCTCTGTTCCTCAGGCCTTGCGCGGGGCAAGGTAGGCCAGCCAGCGGCGTTCAGCCAGCTTGAACAGGCGTACGAGGATAAAGGTCAGGCACAGGTAGAACAGGCCGGCAGTGATAAACGCCTCGAATGGCAGGTAGTACTGCGAGCTGACGGTGCGCGCCGCGCCGGTGATATCGATCAGGGTGACGATCGAGGCCAGCGAGGTGGTGTGCAGCATCATGATCACTTCGTTGCTGTACTGCGGCAGCGCCCGACGCAGCGCCGACGGCAGAAGGATGCGGCGGTACAGCTTGAAGCGCGACATGCCCATGGCCTTGGCTGCCTCGATCTCGCCATGGGGCGTGGCCTTGAGGCTGCCGGCGAGAATCTCCGCGCTGTAGGCGCTGGTGTTGATGGCAAACGCCAGGCAGGCGCAGAAGGTGGCGCTGGAGAAATACGGCCACAGCGCGCTCTCACGTACCGCCTCGAACTGGGCCAGACCGTAATAGATGAGAAACAGCTGCACCAGCATCGGCGTGCCGCGAATCACGTAGGTGTAGAGCCAGGCCGGAAAGTTGACCAGAGGCGACTTGGAGACGCGCATCAAACCCAGGGGAATGGCCAGGGCCAGGCCGCACGCCAGGGAAATCAGTAGAATTTTCAGGGTGACCAGTACACCGCCAAAGTACAGCGGCAGGTTTTCCAGGATTACGTTGTAGTCAAAAATCATCGCTGCGCTCCCCGCTTACAGATCAGCGGCTTTGATGCCGACCGAGTAACGTTTTTCCAGGTAACGCAAAGCCAGCAGCGACACGCTGGTCAGCACCAGATACAGGGCCGCAACGGCCAGGTAGAAGGTAAATGGCTCACGGGTGGCATCGGCAGCACTTTTCGCCTTGAACATCATGTCCTGCAGGCCAACCACGGAAATAAGTGCGGTAGCCTTGGTCAGCACCAACCAGTTGTTGGTGAACCCAGGAATGGCGAAGCGAATCATCTGCGGCACCAGGATGCGGAAGAACACCTGCATGCCACTCATGCCGTAAGCCGCACCGGCTTCGGCCTGACCCTTGGGGATGGCCATAAAGGCCCCACGGAAGGTCTCCGACAGGTAAGCACCAAAGATAAAGCCCATGGTGAACACGCCGGCAATAAAGGGGTTTATATCGATGTAGTCGTCGTAGCCGAGCATCGGCGCCAGACGGTTCACCATGTCCTGACCGCCGTAGAAGATCAGCAGGATCAGCACCAGGTCGGGAATCCCGCGGATTACCGTGGCGTAGGTTTCACCCAGCAGCGCTAGCCACTTGATTGGTGACAGGCGAAACGCCGCACCCAGCAAACCCAACACGATGGCCACTGCCATCGACGTCAGCGCCAGAATCAGGGTGAGCCAGGCACCCTCTAGAATGGTCGAGCCGTAGCCGTTGAGCATGCTCTGCTTACCTCATGCAAACGCCGGGCGGCGCCTGGGAGTACAACGGGAAAGTGGCGCAAGCTTCAGGTTATAGCCAGCTTGCGCCACTTTCAGTGAAAGCGACTGAGCGAACTCAATCAGTCGCCGTAGACGTTGAAGTCAAAGTACTTGTCTTGCAGTTCCTTGTACTTGCCGTTGGCGCGAATGGCATCAATGGCGTTGCTGATCTTGTCCGCCAGTTCCTTGTCGCCCTTGCGCACGGCGATACCGGCGCCATGGCCGTAGTACTTCTCTTGGGTGAAGTCCGGGCCTACCAGGGCGAAGTCTTTGCCGGCGTCAGTCTTGAGGAAGCCTTCGTCGATATTGACCACGTCGGCCAGGGTCGCGTCTATACGGCCGGAAGCCAGATCGAGGAAAGCTTCGTTCTGCGAGCTGTAACGCACGACTTCAACGCCTGCTGGCTCGAACTCATCGCTGGCATGACGGTCGTAGATCGACGAGCGCTGCACCCCGACTTTCTTGCCCTTGAGGTCGACCAGCGGATCGTTGATCACGGTGCCGGCCTTCATCGCCAGCTTGCCGGGGGTGTGGTAGTACTTCTTGGAGAAGTCGACCGATTTCAAGCGGTCTTCGGTGATGCTCATGGAGGAGAGTACGGCGTCGAACTTGCGTACTTTCAGGGCTGGGATCAGGCCGTCGAATTCCTGCTCAATCCATTTGCATTCCACTTTCATCTCTTCGCACAGAGCGACGCCGATGTCGTAGTCGAAACCGCTGATGGCACCTTCAGGGGTTTTGAAGGCGAACGGCGGGTAAGCCGCTTCGATACCGATACGCAGAGGCTTGGCCTCTTCAGCCATGGCCAGCGGCGACAGCATGGACAGCGCCAGTGCGCCGAGAAGTGCAATCTTCTTCATTTTGTGACTCCTTCGAATGGGAATGGCATCGGTTGGCAGAGATTGTTCGGGTATGCATCCAGCCTTGCATGAATTGTAGTGAGTCGCCGCCAAGCTGCGCGCTGCGCAGACGCCGGACGGCCCCAGCCGGGTGAGCGGCATTCTAGCGACAGCTCGAAAGTCGATATTTCTTCAATGCGACAAGTAATTACAAAAGGCCCGGACGGGTATAGCGAGGATATTGACAGCCCCTGGATTTTATGCAGGAACAGAAAAGACAGTTAACCATTGATTAAAGCAATTAACGCGCCCAGTTTTAACAAGGCCTTTATCTTCGCGGCCTACTGGTGGTTTTTATTTTTACAACCGCAGCGGGCGGTGCGCCATCTTGGCGCGAAACGTTCCCGCACACCCCATAAAAGTGCGCGTTGTTACGCCCAAGTGACAAGCAAATACCCAGATGAAAATCGATAACGCCACACAAAGCACAACGCCCTGCCCGGCTTGTGGCCGAAACAGGGCGTTGCTTACAGGCTCTGCAACCGAAGTCAGGCAGCCTGCATCTCGCGGTGAGTGTCGATAAGGTGCTGCACCACGCCAGGATCGGCCAGCGTGGAGATATCGCCGAGTGCATCGTATTCGGCGGTTGCGATCTTGCGCAGGATACGGCGCATGATCTTGCCCGAGCGGGTTTTCGGCAGGCCTGGGGCCCACTGAATCACGTCCGGTGAGGCAATCGGACCGATTTCCTTACGCACCCAGTTTTTCAACTCCTGGCGCAATTGTTCGGACGGCTGCTCGCCACCATTCAAGGTGACGTAGACATAGATGCCCTGCCCTTTGATGTCATGCGGCACGCCAACCACAGCAGCTTCAGCGACTTTCGGGTGAGCAACCATGGCGCTTTCGATCTCGGCGGTGCCCATACGGTGGCCCGACACGTTCAACACGTCGTCGACACGGCCGGTAATCCAGTAGTAACCGTCCTCGTCACGGCGCGCACCGTCACCGGTAAAGTACATACCCTTGAAGGTCTTGAAGTAGGTGTCGACGAAACGGTCGTGGTCGCCGTACAGAGTCCGTGCCTGACCCGGCCAGGAATCGATGATCACCAGGTTGCCTTCGGCAGCGCCCTCGACGAGGTTACCGAGGTTATCCACCAGCGCAGGCTGCACGCCGAAGAACGGGCGAGTCGCCGAGCCCGGTTTAAGCGCGGTAGCACCCGGCAGCGGGCTGATCAGGATGCCGCCGGTTTCGGTCTGCCACCAGGTATCGACAATCGGGCAACGCTCTTTGCCGACGGCCTTGTAGTACCAGTTCCAGGCTTCCGGGTTGATCGGCTCACCGACCGAACCGAGCAGGCGCAGGCTGGAGCCATCTGCACCGGCAACCGCCGCATCGCCCTGCGCCATCATGGCGCGGATCGCCGTCGGCGCGGTGTAG
>JBIHZW010000404.1:0-2628 GCA_044240245.1 Pseudomonas sp.
TTCGGCGTTAATACCACGATTGAGCAGGTGATGCGCCTGATGGTGCCATTTCTGGCTGCCGGTATGCGTTCGGAAACCGGCCTGACCGATGAAGCCCTGGCCAGCGCACAGCTCAAGCCGCGCACCAAGACTCCAGCCATCCCCAGCAAAGTTTGACCTCGGCGGGTGGGCTTGGTGGATTTGATCCGCTAAGCTAGCCGCCCATGGTTGCTCTCGATTTTCTGCATATTTCCCTCGCTGATCAGTGCCTGTATGGCTTTGCCAATGGGCAGCTGCAGCTGCGCCTGAGTGTTTCCACTGCGCTGAATGGCGCCGGTGAGCGCAATGGTTCCGGCTGCACGCCGCGGGGCTTGCACAAGGTGCGGGCGAAGATTGGTGAGGGCTTGCCGAGCGCTGCCGTGCTGCGCGGCAGGCGCTGGACCGGCGAGGTCTGGTCGCCCGAGTTGCATGCGCAATTCCCCGGGCGCGACTGGATTCTTACGCGCATTCTCTGGTTGAGTGGTTGTGAGCCTGGACGCAATCGTCTAGGCGCTGTCGATACCTTTCGCCGCTATATCTACATACACGGTACGCCGGACAGCGAGCCTATGGGCGTGGCGCTGTCGCATGGCTGCGTGCGCCTGCGCAACAGCGACCTGTTGGAACTCTTTGCGCGTGTCCCGGTTCAATGTGCGGTACAGATTGACGAGGCCGCCTGCCCCGAGTGGGCGACGGCGCCTCTTATTTAAGGAAGGGTTGTGAGTACACGCATGCAAGGTTCATTGATGCTGGATATCGCCGGTACCTGGCTGACCGCTGAGGATCGCCAGATCCTGCGTCAGCCGCAGGTGGCCGGGTTGATTCTGTTTGCCCGCAATATTGAAGACCCGCGCCAGGTGCGCGAGCTGTCCGCTGCGATTCGCGCGGTGCGGCCGGACCTGTTGCTGGCGGTGGATCAGGAAGGTGGGCGCGTTCAGCGTCTGCGTCAGGGTTTTGTGCGCTTGCCGGCGATGCGTGCGTTGGCCGATAACGCCAATGCCGAGCACCTGGCCGAGCAGTGCGGTTGGGTCATGGCGACCGAAGTGCTGGCTGCAGGCTTGGACCTGAGTTTTGCCCCGGTGCTGGATCTTGATTATCAGCGCAGTGCGGTGGTCGGTAGCCGTTCCTTTGAGAGCGATGCGCAGCGCGCGACCTTGCTGGCCGGCGCGTTTATCCGTGGGATGAATGCCGCGGGAATGGCCGCTACCGGCAAGCATTTCCCGGGGCACGGCTGGGCCGAGGCGGATTCCCATGTGGCTATCCCAGTGGATGAGCGCAGCCTGGAACAGATTCGTGCAGTCGACTTGCAGCCCTTTGCCCAGTTGAGCCGGCAGTTGGCTGCGGTGATGCCCGCCCATGTGATCTATCCTCAGGTGGACAGTCAGCCTGCAGGTTTCTCCCGGCGCTGGCTGCAGGACATTCTGCGTGGCGAGCTGGCCTTTGATGGGGTAATTTTCAGCGACGATTTGTCCATGGCCGGCGCCCATGTGGTCGGTGATGCGGCCTGCCGTATCGAAGCGGCGCTGGCAGCGGGTTGTGATATGGGCCTGGTGTGTAATGACCGTGCCGCTGCAGAGCTGGCCCTGAGCGCCTTGCAGCGACTCAAGGTGGAGCCGCCGCAAGGTCTGGCGCGGATGCGCCGGCAGGCCTTTCCGGGGATTGAGTATCGGCAGAGCCCGCGTTGGCTGGCAGCACTTGGCAGCCTGCGCGATGCGCAATTAATCGACTAGGAGTAAGGGATGACGGTTTACGCGATTATCGGCGGTACGGGGCTGACCAAGCTGGACGGTCTGACCATCAAGGCCGCGCTGCATATCGATACGCCCTATGGCGCGCCTTCTGCGGCGGTGCTCAAGGGCGACTATGCCGGCCGCGAGGTGCTATTTCTCGCGCGTCACGGGCATCCGCACCGTATTCCGCCGCATCAGGTCAACTACCGCGCCAACCTCTGGGCGCTGCGTGAGGCGGGGGCCAAGGCCATCATCGCTGTGAACGCGGTGGGCGGTATTCACTCGGCCATGGGCACCGGGCACTTCTGCCTGCCGCACCAGATCATCGATTACACCTACGGCCGCGAGCACACCTATTTTGAGGGTGAACTGGAACATGTCACCCATGTGGATTTCAGCCATCCCTATGACGCAGGGCTGCGCACCAAACTGGCCAATGCACTGACTGCCGAACACTGTGCGTTCAGCAATCATGGGCTGTACGGCTGCACCCAGGGCCCGCGCCTGGAAACCGCTGCGGAAATCGCCCGAATGGAGCGCGATGGCTGCGACATCGTCGGGATGACCGGCATGCCTGAAGCGGTGCTGGCCCGTGAGCTGGCTTTGCCCTACGCCTGCCTAGCGCTAGTGGTGAACCCGGCCGCCGGCAAGTCCCGTGCGCTGATCACCATGGCGGAAATCGAGCGTGCCCTGGAAGAGGGTATGGGTACGGTCAAGGCCGTATTGGCGCGCGTGCTGGCCAGCTGACTGGGCCGTGGTGCAATAAAAAAGGCCGCGCAATGCGGCCCTTTTTTGTGTCTGTGTTCTTACAGCGGACTGACGCGAATCAGCAGACCCAGGCTGCCATTATCGACAAAGGTCAGCTCGCCGCTTTTCAGGC
>JBIHZW010000405.1:0-2627 GCA_044240245.1 Pseudomonas sp.
GAAGAGCCTGACGTTCGGTTCCCTGGCCCTCGGTGCCACGCCGTGGCAGACCCTGACCCGCGTGGTGATTCTCACCGCCAGCCCAGGCATCTTCTCGGCGGTGATGATCGGCATGGGTCGCGCCGTTGGCGAAACCATGATCGTGCTGATGGCCACCGGCAACACCGCAATCATGGACATGAACATCTTTGAAGGTCTGCGCACCCTGGCCGCCAACGTGGCGGTGGAAATGCCCGAATCGGAAGTCGGTGGTACTCACTACCGCGTGCTGTTCCTCTCGGCGCTGGTGCTGCTCGGCTTCACCTTTGTCATGAACACCCTGGCAGAGCTGGTGCGCCAGCGTCTGCGCGTCAAGTACGCCTCGCTCTAAGGCTTGGGAAGGTATATGTCCGTGAAACAGAACAACCTGAAAACCTGGTTCAAGAGCGGTACGCCGTGGATCTGGATGAACGCCGGCGCGGTGTCGATCGCCGTGATCATGACCCTGGGTCTGATGATGGTGATCGCCGTGCGCGGCCTCGGCCACTTCTGGCCGGCGGATATCGTTGAAGCCGACTACCAGATCCCTGGTCAGGAAGCCAAGGTGATGGCCGGCGAGGTCACCCAGATCGAAGAAGTGCCGCGTGCGCGTCTGGCCGCTTCCGGCTTGCCGGTCGAGGCTGAAGGCGGCGAATTCATGACCCGCGAGCTGTTCAAGGTGGGTAACCGCGATGTGTATGGCGCGGACTTCACTTGGGTGGTCGGCGAGTGGCTGAGCAACCTGCGCACTCCGGAAAACCTTACGGCGCTGGAGCGCCGCGAGTGGGGCAACTTCTACGGCTACCTGGTCAACGTCAAAGAAGCCGGCGAACTGGTCGCCGAAGGCGATGCCAGCTGGCCTGCACTGCAGGAGCGCCTCGAGCGCGTCGAGCAGCTGCACAAGAACCTGGTGCGCCTGGAGAAGAAAGACATCGGGCGGATCAACGCCGGTCTGGAACGCATCCGTCTGCAAACCCGCAAGCTGGAGCTGCAGGGCAAGCTGGACGACGTCGCCCAGGCTGAACTGGACGCCGAGCGCGCGCAGTGGGATGCCGAGTACAAGGTGCTGGAAACCGAGCTGATCGCCCTTAATCAGGCATTCAACCGTGACAGCGTCACGCTGAAGACCGCCGATGGCCGTGAAGTAACCATCAGCCTGGGCAAGGTGGTGCGGGCCTTCCAGCCGAATGCCATGGGCCTGGGCGAAAAGCTCGGTTTCTACTTCGCCAAACTGTGGGAATTCGTCAGCGACGACCCGCGTGAAGCCAACACCGAAGGCGGCATCTTCCCGGCGATTTTCGGCACCGTGATGATGACCCTGATCATGGCCGTGATCGTCACCCCGTTCGGCGTGGTCGCGGCTATCTACCTGCGTGAGTACGCCAAGCAGGGCCCGCTGACCCGGGTGATCCGCATCGCGGTAAACAACCTGGCCGGCGTTCCGGCCATCGTTTACGGCGTGTTCGGCCTGGGTTTCTTCGTCTATGTACTGGGTGGCTCGCTGGACCGCATGTTCTTCCCGGAAGCTGCACCGGCGCCGACCTTCGGTACGCCGGGCCTGCTCTGGGCCTCCCTGACCCTGGCGATCCTCACCCTGCCGGTGGTGATCGTCGCCACCGAAGAAGGTTTGGCGCGAATTCCACGGGCTGTGCGTGAGGGCTCTCTGGCCCTCGGCGCGACCAAGGTGGAAACCCTCTGGCGCGTGGTGCTGCCAATGGCCAGCCCGGCGATGATGACCGGCCTGATTCTCGCCGTGGCCCGCGCCGCTGGCGAAGTGGCGCCGCTGATGCTGGTGGGCGTGGTCAAGCTGGCCCCGAGCCTGCCGCTGGATGGCAACTACCCGTATCTGCACCTCGATCAGAAGATCATGCACCTGGGCTTCCACATCTACGACGTCGGCTTCCAGAGCCCTAACGTCGAGGCCGCGCGGCCGCTGGTGTACGCCACCGCGCTGCTGCTGGTGTTGGTCATCGTGGTGCTGAACATGGCGGCGGTCTATATCCGCAACCACCTGCGCGAGAAGTACAAGGCGCTGGATCACTAATCATTGCGCCGCGGCCTGCTGGCCGCGGCGGCTTAACGAATTTGTTAGCGTAGGGAGCATCCCATGCAGCACGAAACACATACACACGGTATCGACATGGCGGCCCTCGGCCGCGACCGCCAGGGCCTGAACATGGCCAACGAGCGCGTGGCCATCGACGTACCCGGTTTGAACCTCTATTACGGCGAGAAGCAGGCGCTGTTCGACGTGCAGATGACCATCCCCAACCAGCGCGTGACGGCCTTTATCGGCCCGTCTGGTTGCGGCAAGTCGACCCTGCTGCGCACCTTCAACCGGATGAATGATCTGGTTGACGGCTGCCGCGTTGAAGGCGAAATCAACCTCGACGGCAAAAACATCTACCGCAAGGGCGAAGACGTCGCCGAGCTGCGTCGTCGCGTCGGCATGGTGTTCCAGAAGCCCAACCCGTTTCCCAAGTCGATCTTCGAAAACGTCGCCTATGGCCCGCGCATCCATGGGCTGGCGCTCGATCGCCCCGGGCTTGAGGCGATTGTCGAGACGGCGCTGCGGCGGGCCGGCCTGTGGGACGAGGTCAAGGACCGGT
>JBIHZW010000406.1:0-2611 GCA_044240245.1 Pseudomonas sp.
CTCCGCCAAGGACGCTGGCACTACCGCGGCGGCCTGGGCGCAGTACCGGGCCCAGGAAACCCTGGTGCAGGTGTGCCGTGAACAGGATGTCGAGCTGCTGCTGTTTCACGGTCGCGGCGGCACGGTGGGGCGCGGCGGCGGCCCGGCCCATGCGGCGATTTTGTCGCAGCCGCCCGGTTCGGTGACGGGTCGTTTCCGTACCACCGAGCAGGGTGAAATGATTCGTTTCAAATTCGGCCTGCCAGATATCGCCGAACAAAACCTCAATCTGTACCTGGCGGCGGTGCTGGAAGCCACCTTGTTGCCGCCACCCAGCCCAGAGCCGGCCTGGCGCGAGCTGATGGACAAACTGGCCAGCGATGGCGTCAGCGCCTACCGCGCGGTGGTGCGCGAGCATCCGCAATTTGTCGACTATTTCCGCCAGGCCACGCCGGAGCAGGAGCTGGGCCGCTTGCCCTTGGGCAGCCGTCCGGCCAAGCGTCGCGAGGGTGGCGTTGAGAGCCTGCGCGCGATTCCGTGGATCTTCGCCTGGACTCAAACGCGCCTGATGCTGCCGGCCTGGCTGGGTTGGGAAGCCGCGCTGGATAACGCCTTTCAGCGCGGCGAAGGCGAGCTGCTCGGGCAGATGCGCGAGCACTGGCCGTTCTTCCGCACCCGTATCGACATGCTGGAGATGGTGCTGGCCAAGGCCGACGAGTCCATCGCCCAGTTGTATGACGAGCGTTTGGTTGAGCCGGCCCTGCGTCCACTGGGTGAGCATCTACGCGGCCTATTGTCGCAGGCAGTGGCCGCAGTGCTGGGTTTGACCGGTCAGTCGCAGCTACTGGCGCACAGCCCGGAAACCCTGGAGTCGATCAGTGTGCGCAACACCTACCTGGACCCGCTACACCTGCTCCAGGCCGAGCTGCTGGCGCGCTCACGGCTGCGTGATAATCAGGCCGACAGCCCTCTGGAACAGGCCTTGCTGGTCAGTGTGGCGGGTATTGCGGCGGGTTTGCGTAACACCGGCTAAGCGTATTGCAAAGGGCGGTGGGGGCTTTCGCGGGTGCATATGTAGTGCGCTGGTGGAAGCACTACCTTTTAGAGGCGGCCACATGTGTATCCGACTTTCGGTGGCTTGTGCGCTATGGGTGCGCTGTGTATCTTGAGCGGCCTTTCGGCACTCTGGCCCAGTTTGGCAGCGCTGCTTGAACAATTCTGAGATTGGCCCCACGAGGCGAGTCCGACGATTTTTACTTAAATCTTGAGGAGCACATCGATGCGCGTGATTTTGCTGGGGGCGCCCGGTGCCGGTAAAGGTACCCAAGCTGGTTTCATCACCAAGAAATTTGGTATTCCGCAAATCTCCACCGGTGACATGCTGCGTGCTGCGGTCAAGGCCGGCACTGAACTGGGCCTGGTTGCCAAAAGCGTGATGGACAGCGGTGGTCTGGTCTCCGATGACCTGATCATCAATCTGGTCAAAGAGCGCATCGCCCAAGCCGATTGCGCCAATGGTTTCCTCTTTGATGGCTTCCCACGCACCATTCCTCAGGCTGAAGCCCTGAAAGAAGCTGGTG
Source organism: Pseudomonas sp. (assembly GCA_044240245.1). Classification (GTDB taxonomy): domain Bacteria; phylum Pseudomonadota; class Gammaproteobacteria; order Pseudomonadales; family Pseudomonadaceae; genus Aquipseudomonas. Next base: position 1,560 of record JBIHZW010000406.1, read on the forward strand.
TGGTCATCGACAACGTGGTCGAAATTGCGGTGGATGACGAAGAAATCGTCGGCCGTATTGCCGGTCGTCGCGTGCACCCTGCATCGGGTCGCGTCTATCACACCGAGCACAATCCGCCGAAAGTTGCCGGTAAGGATGACGAAACCGGTGATGAGCTGATTCAGCGCGAAGACGACAAAGAAGAAACCGTACGTCATCGCCTGTCGGTCTACCACTCGCAGACCAAGCCGCTGGTGGACTTCTACCAGAAGCTCGCTGCCGCTGACGGCACGCCGAAGTACAGCGCCATTGCCGGCGTGGGTTCGGTCGACGAGATCACTGCCAAGGTGCTTGCAGCTCTTAGCTAAGCCTTGCTGCAGTCAGCCAACGGCCCGCTTATGCGGGCCGTTGTCGTTTCTGCGGTTGGCGCGCTGGACTCGCTGAGCGTCGTTCATAGAACAGTAACCTTGCTCGCCTAGGCTAGCATCGGTTCTGGTCTATACCACGATGAGGGGTCATAGACTTTATGCCTTAACCCATACTAAGGAAGAGAGCGCAGTCAATGACCGAGAAAACAGCAAAGAGTGCCATCTGGTTGGGCCTTGCGTTAGCGCTAGTGGGCAGTCCTGCGGCCTTCGCCGAAACCCCGGCGCAGCCCAAGACCGATTGCAGCGTTGCCGAGTTCACCATGGGGCTGCGCTTCCAGCAGCAATCGGCGGAAGTTCAGGCCCTGCAGTTGCAGGCTTACAACATCGCGACGCTGAAGCTGGATGCGGCGGTGGCCGCGGCGAAAGATCCGTCCAAGCTGGCCATCGTCACCGACCTGGATGAAACCGTTATTGATAACAGCGCCCTGTTGGCGCGGGACCTGGCCAACTGTCACACCTATGACGCCTGGGACACCTGGCTGCCCTGGGAGCGCGACGGCACTCCGGCGCTGATCCCCGGCGCCAAGCAGTTCCTGCAGCACGCCGACAGCCTGGGCGTGACCATCCGCTATATCTCGGACCGTGCCGATGAGCAGAAGAAGTACACCCTGGCTACCCTGAGCAAGCTTGGCCTGCCGCAGATCT
>JBIHZW010000407.1:0-2590 GCA_044240245.1 Pseudomonas sp.
CCAGCAGCAGATCGCAGGCAAAGCCGCTCAGGCCACTCTCTGTACGCAACCAAGTGTGCGTCTGCGGATGGCTGCGATCCCAATGCAGCCAGAGGCTTTCCTGCTCGCCCAGCACCAAGCCGTGCAGTTCCTGCCGGGCAATGCTGCGGGCGCCGCCCTGACCATTAAGGACAAAGGCGTGCACCAGGCCCCATTGCGCGTTGTCACCTTCGTGCATGACGGTTTCCTGCAAGCGCCCTACTCCGGCATCTGCAGCGCAGATGGCGAGATGATCACGCCATTATTGTCGGCATAGATAAACTCGCCCGGACGGAAGGTCACGCCGCCGAAAGTCACCGCGACGTTAAGGTCACCGATACCGCGCTTGTCAGTTTTCATCGGGTGGCTGGCCAGGGCCTGGATGCCCAGGTCGGTTTGCGCCAGTACGTCGACATCGCGCACGCAGCCATACACCACAATGCCTTCCCAGCCATTCTTTGCGGCTTTCTCGGCCAGCATATCGCCGAGCAGCGCACGGCGCATGGAAGCACCACCGTCAACCACCAGCACCTTGCCTTTACCTGGCAGATCAACCTGCTCTTTGACCAGCGAGTTGTCCTCAAAGCACTTGACGGTGACGATCTCGCCGCCGAAGGAATCGCGACCACCGAAGTTGCTGAACATCGGTTCAACCACCTGGACCAGCTCCGGGTAGGCGTCGCAAAGATCGGGAGTGATGTAGTGCATGACAAAGCTCCTTGGATAGTGTGAAGGTGCTTACAGGTCGATCCCGACCCGATCCGCATCATAAGCCACAGGCAAATACACAAGACTGGCGCAGGGCGCGTTCAACGCGCGGCCACTAGCCAGGTCAAACTCAATTCCGTGCCGCGGGCAGCGCAGCACACCAGCAGTGATGCTGGCCATATCCAGCGCCGCACCTTGATGGGGGCAGCGGTTTTCAAGCAGCAAGGTACGACCTTCGACCACCATCAGCAGCAGACTCCGACCCTGCAGCTGAAAAACCTGCCGGTAGCCTTCATCCAGGTTGAGCAAGCGTTCAAGAGCAATAAACATCGCACCTGCGCCTTCACAGCAAACTTGAACCGCGATACTAGCCGCAAGCTTACTCAGCGGAAACGGCTTTATTGCCCTCTAGTTCGCCGCTCTCAAGCTCGACAGCCACCTGCGGACTCTTGCGCAGCCACTGCTCGACCAAAGGCCAGACCTCGCGCTGCGCTTCTTTGCTGACAAGCATTTCGACATGGCCAAAATCACCGCTAAAGCCATGCTTTTTGCCCAGGCAGAGAAACTCGCTCAAAGGAGAACCGAATTGCTTGAGCAACTTCTCGCAGGCCCAGGCCGGGTCCTGATGATCGCCAAGCGCGGCAACAGCCATAACCGGTACGCGCACCTCGGCCAGGCCGGCCCACCAATCGCGATTAACGTCGCCAAAACGACCGAACAAACCATGCCAACGCAGACTTTCCACCGCCAGACCAATCGGCTCATCCTCGGGGCCGCGCTTAAGCCGCGAACCGGAAATCACCGAAAAACGCTTCAGCAGCAAACGACTCCCCCACTCCAGCGGCGGCACCTTCAGCGGCCAGTAAACCCGGCTGACTTGGCTGCCGAACAACACAGCGGAAGCGACTTTGCTTTCACTCAGGTAATGCCCACCGAGCGCCCCGGCGAGGGTAATCCCGCCGAGCGAATGGCCTAGCCAGTGGGCCTTCTGCGGATTTTGCTCATGGACAAAATCGGCAATCGCCGGCAAGTCGTAGCGCACGTAATCACTGACCGTGTTGTGTGAATAGTCGCGGTTGCGCGGCGATAAACCGTGGCCACGCATCTCGGCGATCCACACATCAAAACCGGCGCGCGCCAGGTAAGGGCCCAGGCCAATGCACTTGGGCGAATACCAGAAGCGCCGATTGGAAAAACTGCCGGGAAGCAGAATTACCGGCACGCCGCGATTCTGCTCATGCCCGGCACGGCCGAGACGGGTCAGGGCCAGTTCGACACTGCTATCCGGACTGTTGCCGGGCTTGAGGCGATAGACATCCTCGCTCAAATCACCACGGAACTCCGCGCTGATCAAAGCGACGGGGAAAAGCTCACTGCTGCTTTGCATCTTCTTGCTCTGGTGTAAAAAATTGCCGGGAGCAATTTTTGACGTCGCGTCGCGACGGCCCGAAGGGTGGTCGCCAGGGATGGCAGACCACAAAAAAGGGCAGGTTCAACCCGCCCTTGAATAGAGATTTTAAAACGCTATCAGGCCGGCGCTTGACCTTCGGCCAGGAAGAACCAGGTATCAAGCACCGAGTCCGGGTTCAGCGACACGCTTTCGATGCCCTGCTCCATCAACCAACGCGCCAGATCCGGGTGGTCCGAAGGGCCCTGACCGCAGATACCGATGTACTTGCCGGCCTTGTTACAGGCCTGGATAGCGTTGCTCAGCAGCTTCTTAACCGCCGGATTACGCTCATCGAACAGGTGCGCAACGATGCCGGAGTCACGGTCCAGGCCCAGGGTCAGCTGAGTCAGGTCGTTGGAACCGATGGAGAAACCGTCGAAGAACTCGAGGAACTCTTCAGCCAGAATCGCGTTG
>JBIHZW010000136.1:0-9159 GCA_044240245.1 Pseudomonas sp.
CCGCTAACGGTGGTGCTCTGCCCACCTTCTGGATTGCCATCATGTGGCGCGCCGGCTCCCGTGGTCAGGGCGTCTTCCTGAACGCTGCCAAGCACACGAATGAACTCTTGCTCCTCGCCACTGGCCAACTGCGGTACGTCATCTTCAACATCAATGACGAAGCTGCCGGCGTTAAAACTGCCAACCGAGTCACCGTCGCCATCGACGGCCACCAAAAGGCCAGAGAAATCAATCGCCAGCCCCAGCAATTCGTCGTCATTGCCATCGGTGAGCGGGTGGTCGAGTTGACCGACCAGGGTGAAGGTGAAACTACCATCGCCGCCCACCTCCAAAGTAAAAATAGTCTCGGCACCCGCCGAAGCGGTTAGCAGACCGCCAACCACGCTAAAGCTAAGAGCAGTACCGCCGGAAGCGAGGCCCTGAGCCTCAAGACTGGAGATGGCAGTCGAACTGCCAGAAAGGCCGAAGCTGCCGACACCATCGGCACCGAAATTGACCAGAGCACTCAGGGTGCCTGGCCCGCCCGAGGCCACGTTGGTAATTGCATCGCCATCGCTGATGCCATCAGAGGTCTCGTCCTCATCGACGATGGCAGCGACCAAGGCGCCCTCGCCTTCGGCGAGAATTGGCCCGTCGTCATTCACCAGAACATCAATAAACACAGTAGGCGAAACATCGCCGTCGAGATCGAACATCCGCACAGGGAAGCTTTCGCCAACTTGATCAGCAGCTCCTGTGGCATTGGGGTTTGTGTGATCAAAGGTGTTGCTGGTGAGGGTATAAGTCCAGTTGCCAGCCGCATCCACGGTCAGAATGCCGTACTGCCCTTGAACCACACCGCCACCAGTTACATCAATCCAGTCGCCGTTGACATCCTGGATTTCCAGTGCAGACAAACCGTCCGGTGAATTGATAATGATGGTGCCACTGGCTTGCTCGGAATTACTGCCAGGGTTGGTTCCATTGGCCAGCCCCTCTTCATCCACAATCGCAGGACCAGCAATCAACGTACCGCTGCCGTCCTCATATTCAACATCAATATCTGGAGTGAAATCCGGAGCATCCGGCGCCTCATCACTCACCACCGGCTCAGGATTGGGAAACTCCGGTCCCGTACTCAGTCCTTCAGTTGGGAAGCCAATGATCGGATCAAGCGCGCCGCCGGTTTCACCCAGCAATACGAAGGAGTGGCCGCCACCCACACCGCCGGCGCCACCGGCCCCACCCGCACCAGGGCCAGCTGCGGTTGCTTCGCCTTCAAGAGTCGGGTCGACACCTGCCTCGATGGCGGCCTGCAATTGCTCAACATCGGTCAGATCGCCGTCACTCGGCGCAGCCGGCGGCGTTTCTGCGGTTGGAGCTGGCTGATTGGAACTTCCTGCGAGCATTTGCTCGGTGAGATTAAGGCTGCTGTCGCGGCCTAGAGTGAGTTGCTGCCCATTGGTCATGGCAACCGCAATAGATCCAGCGGCTCCAGTAACGATTTGCTCCCCCGCAAAAACCCGATCACCTTCACTTAGTGGCCGACGCGTTCCGTCGCCAGCTACTGCATAGACTTCGCCGATAACTTGGCTGACGACACCAATCAAAGTAGCCATGATTCCATCCTCACTACAACTGCCGACCACCGCCGACACGTATGCCAAAAAAGGTCGAAATACCCTTCAAGGAGAGAACGAAAGCACTGGCTGATTACAACGACGTCACACTCAAAAACACAAACGACAAAAAACTGTCACCCTGACCCACGTCGCCCACCACACCAGAAAGATCCCGCCCCTGTTTGCATCTGACCATCTGTTTTAGCCGCGCACGCCACCTAAGAGCACGAAATGCACGGCTTCTGGATGGAAACAATGTGCTGCTTTTCTCAGACTGCATAAGATTTTTTTCTTATAGGCCTTGTAACAATTTTTTCTTAGCTACGCTTAAAACTGTTCTTAGCTGTGATGTTACAGGCTGAGAGTAATCCACAAGACAGATAAGCCATTTTTTTGGCGACGGGATTTAGAAAATCTTATAAGGAGAGTTACCAGATGCGCGCACTCAACCCTTTATGGAGCAGTATCGTGCTGGCAGCGGTCTGTACCCAGGCACAAGGCATTACCTTATCGGAGGCGATCCAGGGCACGCTGGACAACCATCCGGAGGTTCATGCTGGGGCCAACAGCCGCCTTTCATCGGATGAAGAAGTCAAGATTGCTAAAGGCGGTTACCTGCCAACCGTCGACCTGCTGATGGGTTATGGTCGAGAAAATACCGACAGCCCAAGCACCCGAGCGCTGGGCAACCACAACACCGAAACACTCAATTACGGCACTTCCGAACTTCGTCTACGGCAGATGCTGTTTGATGGCTTTAATACGCCTAATGAAGTGGCGCGTACCAAAGCGGTGGTGAACTCGCGGGCCTATCGCCTGCTGGGCACATCGGAAAGCCTGGCCCTGCGTACCGTCGAGGTATACCTGGACCTGCTGATGCGCCGCGAAATGGTCGAGCTTGCACGCAACAACCTGCAGGCCCACCAACGTATCAATGATCAGATCAGCCTGCGCAGCCAACAAGGTGTTGGCAGTACCGCTGACCTTGACCAATCCGAAGCGCGTTTGGCGTTGGCCGAGAACAACCTTTATACCGAGCAGGTAAACCTGGCTGATGCTGAAGCCAATTTCTTCAGTGCCGTTGGCCGCATGCCCGACGAGCTGGTCTCTCCTGCCTCACTGAAAGGTTCATTGCCAGAGAATTTGACCGATGCTCGGCAAGCGGTAATCGATAACAACCCTTTCCTGAAATCCGCACAGTCCGACGTGCAAGCAGCCGAGAAACAATACGAAGTCGCCAAATCGACCTTCTATCCACGCGTGGATCTTGAGCTGGCCACCAATGCCGACAACAACACCCAAGGTGATGAAGGTCACAATAATGGCTGGCGTGCAGCCGTAGTAATGAACTACAACCTGTTCAACGGCATGCGTGACAAGGCGCGCCTGCAATCGACTGCCCATCAGATCAATGAATCGATGGATATCCGCAACAACGCCCTGCGCGTACTCAATGAAAACCTCTCCCTGGCCTGGAACGCCATGGAAAACGCCCGACTGCAAACCCCCAAAGCCCGTGACTACGCCGACTACACCGCACGGGTTCGCGAAGCCTATCAACAGCAATTCAGCCTGGGTCAACGCACCCTGCTCGACCTGCTGGACAGTGAAAACGAGCTATTTACCGCTAACCGCCGCTATAGCGAAGTGCGCTTTAGCGAAGAGTTCTCGATGTACCGGGTAACCGCAGCGATGGGTGACTTGTTGCGTCAGCAGCAAGTGGTCGTACCGGCAGAAGCTGTAGCCCTCACCGAAGTGAAGAGCGAGGCCCGTCTGCCGGACATGAAGTAGAACCGGCATAAGGAGTAGTAAACCTTGACCACCATGGAACGGCCGGGGTCATCCAGCGATCCGCGTCTGAATCACGACGACCCGCTGCTTGATGGCTTGTTGATTCTCTGCAAACTCCACGGCTGCTCAGCCAGCCGTGGCAGCTTGAGTGCAGGCCTGCCGTTGCCAGAGCAGCGCCTGACCGCCGAGCTGTTACCCCGCGCGGCGGCGCGAGCGGGTTTGCAGGGGCGTTTGTTACAGCGCGATCTGGCCAGCATCTCCACCCTTAACCTTCCCGTACTGCTGCTGTTGAAAAACGGCCGCAGCGCTGTGCTACGTCAATGGGGCCCAAAGAACCAGGCGCAGATACTGCCCTGCGAAGCCGATGGCGGCGAGCAGTGGGTCAGCCGTGAACAACTGGCCAGCGAGTACAGCGGCCAAGCCTTCTTTGCCCGACCAAGGCATGAATTGGAAGAGGCACGCTCACCACTGGTACCGCGCATAGAGGCCTGGTTTCGCGACACCCTGAAGCTGTCGCGCTGGCTGTATACCGATGCCATCCTCGCCAGCCTGCTGATCAACCTGCTCGGCCTGATGGTTCCGCTGTTTGTCATGCAGACCTATGACCGCGTCGTGCCCAACCAGGCCACCTCGACACTCTGGGTACTGGCCATCGGTTTGTTTATCGGCATGGGCTTCGAGTTGCTGCTGAAAATCCTGCGCTCGCATCTGCTCGATACCGCCGGCAAGAAAACCGATGTGGTGCTGTCGGCCACCTTGTTCGAGCGCATCACCGGCATGTCGATGAAAGCCCGCCCGGCCACCATCGGCGGGTTTGCCCAAAGCATCCATGACTTCCAGGGCCTGCGTGAGTTTCTCACGGCCGTCACCCTAACCAGCTTGATCGACCTGCCCTTCTCATTTCTGATGATCACGGTGATCTGGCTGATTGGCGGCTGGTTGGTTGTTATCCCCTTACTGGCGTTCCCGATCACCGCCCTCTTCGCCTTTATCATCCAGGCGCGCTTGCGCGATACAGTGGAAAAAAGCCTGCAACTGGCCTCGCAACGCCAGGCGCTGCTGATCGAAACCCTAGGCGGCCTGGAAACCCTGAAAGCCTGCAGCGCGGAAAGCGAACGCCAGCATCAGTGGGAAAAAACCCATGGTGCCCTCACCCGCCTGGATATCCACGCCCGCTCATTGGCCGCAATCGCCACTAACGGCACGCTGTTCCTGCAGCAATTCGCCGGCATGGCCACCATCGTGGCAGGGGTTTACATCATCATTGCTGGCCAGCTCAGTGTCGGTGCGCTGGTAGCCTGTTACATGCTGGGTAGCCGTATTCTCGCGCCGCTTGGGCAGATTGCTGGACTGATCACCCGCTACCAGCAAGCGCGCCTGACCATGACTAGCACCGATGCGTTGATGGCTCTGCCACAGGAACGTCAGGCCAAACAACGCCCACTGGACCGTACCCAACTGCATGGCGCGCTGGATGTACGAGACGTCACGTTCAGTTACCCCGGGCAAAGTACCCCAGCGCTTGCAGGAATCAGCCTGCGCCTGACTGCCGGCGAACGCGTCGGCATTATTGGCCGCAGCGGCTCCGGCAAGAGCACCTTGGCGCGCTTGGTGATGGCGTTCTACAGCCCGGACAAAGGACAGATCCTGCTGGACAACCTAGACCTGCGTCAGCTCGACGTGGCCGACTTGCGCCATCAGATTGGTTACGTCGCCCACGACCTGCCCCTGCTGGCCGGCAGCCTGCGCGACAACCTAACCTTGGGCGCACGCTATGTCAGCGATGCACGCATGCTCGAAGTGGCCGAGCTGACTGGCGTGGTCGACCTGGCCCGGCAGCATCCGCAAGGCTTTGACCGCCCCGTCGGCGAGCGCGGCCAACTGCTGTCCGGTGGGCAACGTCAGGCCGTACTGCTGGCCCGAGCTCTGTTACTCGACCCACCCATTCTGCTGCTGGATGAACCCACCAGTGCGATGGACAACACCAGCGAGGAAATCCTGCGCAACCGCCTGCAAACCTGGGCACAAGGCAAAACCATTCTACTGATCACGCACCGCGCTTCCATGCTCAGCCTGGTTGATCGCCTGGTGGTGCTGGATAACGGCCATATTGTTGCTGACGGCCCTAAAGAAGCGGTCATTGAAGCGCTACGCAAAGGTCGAGTTGGCCCCGCAGCGGTATAGGAACGCTCATGCAAATAAGCACCTCGATTCGCGACTACTTCGCCAGCATGCGCCAGCGCAAGCAGGACACCGAGTTTATGCCGGAGGTCGACGGGGCCATTCTCGAAGACTCGCCCTGGTTCACCCGCATCACCGTCTGGGTTGTCAGCACGTGCCTGATCGTGGCGTTGATCTGGGCCAACTTTGCCGTATTGGAGGAAGTCACTACCGGTGAAGGCAAAGCCATTCCCTCCAGCAAGATTCAGGTCATCCAGAACCTGGAAGGTGGCATCGTCAGCGAGATATTTGTGCGCGAGGGTCAGATCGTCGAAAAAGGCGCAGTGCTGCTGCGCCTGGATGACACGCGCTTCCTCTCCAATCGTGGGGAAGCCGAAGCCGACCGCCTGGCACTGGTGGCACGGGTCGAGCGCTTAACCGCAGAAGCTGAAGGCCGCCCCATCAACATGCCCGCGGATATTCTGCGCGAAGCCCCACAACTGGCAGAGGACGAGCTGGCGCTCTATCAATCTCGGCAAAATCGCCTGCAAAGCGAACAACGCACCCTCGGCGAACAGCTACGACAAAAAACCCAGGAGCTGGCCGAGTTCCGCGCCAAGGCTCAGCAATACCGTTCCAGCGTGGGCCTGCTGCAGCAGGAACTGAACATGTCGCAGCCCTTGGTCGCAACCGGTGCGATTTCCCAGGTGGAAATCCTTCGTCTACGCCGCAGCCTGGTGGAAGTACGCGGCTCGTTGGACGCCACCAATCTGGCGATTCCAAGAGCAGAATCGGCGATGGATGAAATCAAGAGCAAGATTGAAGAGTCCGAGCTGAGCTTTCGCTCTGACGCCTTCAAGGAGCTCAATGAAATTCGCACCGAGCTGCAGAAGCTCACCGCCTCCAGCGTGGCCATTGACGACCGCGTCAGCCGCACCACAGTGGTCTCCCCCGTGCGCGGGGTGATCAAGCAGCTCAAGGTCAATACCATTGGCGGCGTGGTGCAGCCTGGCAATGACATGCTGGAGATCGTGCCGCTGGATGACAGCCTGCTGATCGAGGCCAAGGTACGCCCTCAGGATGTCGCCTTTCTGCATCCTGGGCAGAAAGCCATGGTCAAATTCACCGCCTACGACTACACCATCTACGGCGGGCTCAGGGCCAATCTAGAGCTGATCAGCGCCGACACCATCACCGATGAAGAAGGCAACAGCTTCTACCTGATCCAGGTGCGTACCGATAAAAGCCATCTGGGCAGCGATGAACACCCGCTGCTGATCATCCCCGGCATGGTCGCTACCGTGGACATCATTACCGGCGAGAAAAGCGTGCTCGACTACCTGCTAAAACCGGTACTGAAGGCTCGTTCGGAGGCCATGCGCGAGCGTTAGACGTGGAACTCGGCAAACAGCTTCTATGCAATATGGCGAAGCCCCGAGCGTTCAGCTCACACCGAATCCACCCGCAGTGCCTGGTCACCGAACAAACCATCGATCATCCGCATGGTATCCACGCCGCCGCTGACAATGCCACCAGCGCCAGGAGTGACGCCGTAATGCGTGGCCAGGTCGATACCGGACAGCTCGATGGTCTGGGTCGCCGGGCCTGCTCCACTGGGGCTGACCGAAATCAACGTGCTCAGCGACCCGCCGTTATCGACCACGGCGAAGTTGAGGTAATCGCTCAAGTTGCCGGATGTCTCGCCGCTGAGTAGATCGCTCAGATCCAGCGCATCGCCCGCGCTGCCGCCCAGGGTGAAGTCGAGAATGCGGTCATGACCTTGATCGCCCGCGCTCCAAACGAATGCATCCGCGCCGCTACCGCCAAGCAACAGATCATCGCCCATCCCGCCGATCAGGGTGTCACTGCCGCCCTGGCCGAACAGCACATCGTTTCCCGCCCCGCCGACGAGCAGGTCAGCGCCGCCACGCGGGTCGCTGCTGAGATTGAGCGTCATGGCATTCTCGACGATGTAGCCGCGCACCTGCTCCACGCTGGGCATGCCTCCGCCATTGCTGGCTTGCAGGAAGTTGAGCAGGGCCTGATAGCCCTGGCCGTCGTGGCTGCCGGCGGGATTTCCGGCCCAGGCCAAGTGGTCGGTGTTCAGGCTGTCGCCGAAAATGATGTCGTGACCCGCGGCGCCGTAAAGCTGGTCGGCACCGAGCGGCAGCGGGATAAGCTCGGTGGAGTCACCGATCAACAGCGCCTGCAATTCCCCGGCGCTGTGCACAATCTGCGACTCGCCAGTCGGGGCAGTAACCGTGCTGCCATCGGGCAGGAACACAGTGCCGACGCCGCTCGGGCCGGTGTTGTCGAACATATCCAGTACCGCCGAGGTGCTGTCCGAACCTATGCTGATGGCGTGCACCTGAATCGGCTCACCGCCAATGCCGGTCTGCAGCATGCTGTTGGCGGCCTGCAGGGCATCGTCGACATCACGGAAATTGGTGATATTGCCGGTGTCGAGGACCGGGTTACCCAACGCATCCAGATACACCGTGGGTTGCCCATCAGAGAGAATAAAGGCCAGTTGCTGGTAATTCTGCGCACTGTCGGCACCGGCCACGCTGATCTGCTGATTGAACCACTGCGTAGCCTCGGTAAAGGCGGCCTCATAGTTGGTGAGGCCATGGGCCTCGAGGGCGTCGATGGCCGCCAGCAGCAGGCCCACGTTGGCCGCATTGAGCCCATAAAGGGTGGTAACAGCCCCCAGGTTGCTGTTGAACGGCACCAGTTGCACGTTGATCACACCATCGTGGTCTTTGAGCTGGTTGGCCAGGTGACTCAAAGCATCCTTGGTCAACTGCATCTTTATCGCACCCGAACCCGACTCGTAGGCCATGCTGCCCGAGGAGTCCACCAGCAAGGCGATATTGTAGTTCTTGCCCGGCGTGATCAGGCTCTGTACCCCACCCGCATCGCCGACCAATACATCGTTACCGGAGCTGCCGGTCAGGCTGCCGGCGCCATCGGCGTCAAGCGGGCTGGCCACCAGATGCAACGCGCTGCCCCCGGCTTCGTCGTCGGCATTGCTGCCGACCACCAGCAAGGGCGGCGACAACGGAGGATCCACTGGCGGGACCGGATCGATTGGCGGCGTTGGCGGGTTCGGCACCGCGGGATCGACGTCATCCAGCGTATCGGCGGCCGGCAGCAGCGTTATATCCAGGCTGAGAAACTGCAGCGGCCCGGTGTCGAAACCGATCTCTGGTTGCAACTGGCCACCCGTCTCGCTCAGCAACACGAACGAATGACCGCCGCCGTCATTACCACCCTCCTGCGGCCCGGCCGCCGGAGCCTCTGCAATCTGGGTAGGATCTTCATTAGCGGCAATGGCACGTTGCAGGGCCTCCACCTCACGCAATTGCTCGGCGGTGGGCTCAGGTGGTAATTGCTCCTCTGCCTGGCCGGCGAGCCATGCCGGGCTGAGCAACAGACTGCTCGCGCGGCCCATGGTCAGATCGCCGCCCTGGTCGAGGCGGATTGCCACCGCACCGTCATTGGCGCAAACCAACCGTTCGCCAAGAAACACCCGGTCGCCTTCGACCAATAGACGGGTTGAACCGTCGCTCGCGACAGCCGATACCTCGCCAACAACCTGAGTAAC
>JBIHZW010000408.1:0-2576 GCA_044240245.1 Pseudomonas sp.
GGGACTCGTCGATCACCAGCAGCGCTTCGTCCGGCAGGTAGTCGTACAGCGTCGGTGGCGGCTCGCCGGGGCCACGCCCGGACAGGTAGCGAGAATAGTTTTCGATGCCGTTGCAGTACCCCAGCTCGATAATCATCTCCAGGTCAAAACGGGTGCGCTGCTCCAGGCGCTGGGCTTCCACCAGTTTGTTGGTGCTGCGCAGGTATTCCAGGCGCTCGACCAACTCGACCTTGATCTTCTCAACCGCCTCCAGCAGCACCTCGCGCGGGGTGACGTAGTGGCTCTTGGGGTAGAAGGTGAAACGCGGCAGCTTGCGGATTACCTCGCCAGTCAGCGGATCGAAGGCCGAGATGCTTTCCACCTCATCATCAAACAGCTCGATGCGAATGGCTTCCAGGTCCGATTCCGCCGGGAAGATATCGATCACATCGCCGCGCACACGGAAGGTGGCGCGGGCGAAATCCATATCGTTGCGGGTGTATTGCAGATCAGCCAGGCGGCGCAGCAAGGCGCGCTGGTCCATTTTGTCGCCGCGATCGACGTGCAGCACCATCTTGAGGTACGACTCAGGGCTGCCCAGACCGTAGATGCACGACACAGTAGTGACGATGATCGCATCTGGCCGCTCCAGCAGCGCCTTAGTCGCCGACAGACGCATCTGCTCGATATGGTCGTTGATCGAGGCGTCCTTCTCGATAAAGGTATCCGAGGACGGCACATAGGCTTCCGGCTGGTAGTAGTCGTAGTAGGAAACGAAATACTCCACCGCATTATTCGGGAAGAAGCTCTTGAACTCGCCGTACAGTTGCGCGGCCAGGGTTTTGTTCGGCGCCAGCACCAGGGTCGGGCGCTGAATCTGCGCGATCACATTGGCGATGGAAAAGGTCTTGCCCGAGCCCGTTACGCCGAGCAATGTCTGGTGCGAAAGGCCCGCTTCCAGGCCTTCGACCATCTGCCGAATCGCCTCGGGCTGATCGCCGGCCGGCTGGAAACGGGTGACCAATTGAAACTCGGACATGACGGACCTCGACAAGCGGCTGTGACGCGGCTTGAAAGCCTACGTCAAAACCGGTGAAAAGCGTGTGCCTGCTGTCGCAGCACAGGTTATGCGTCGGTATACTACCGGCCCACTTACGCAACCCCTAGCAGGGTGTTGCCTGATACTCACTTCTCCTCTTCAGAGCTGCCGCATCCATGAGTCTGTTCTCTGCCGTCGAAATGGCTCCGCGCGACCCCATCCTGGGCCTCAATGAAGCATTCAACGCCGATACCCGTGCGACCAAGGTCAACCTGGGCGTGGGCGTTTACTACAACGAGGAAGGCCGCATCCCATTGCTGCGTGCCGTAGCCGAAGCCGAGAAAGCCCGCATTGAAGCCCACGCCCCGCGTGGTTACCTGCCGATTGAAGGCATTGCAGCCTATGACAGCGCCGTGCAGAAACTGTTGCTGGGCGCCGACTCCGAGCTGATCGCCGCTGGTCGGGTGATCACCACTCAGGCCGTGGGCGGCACGGGCGCACTGAAAACCGGCGCCGACTTCCTCAAGCGCCTGCTGCCCAATACCGTGGTCGCCATCAGCGACCCGAGCTGGGAAAACCACCGCGCGCTGTTCGAGTCCGCCGGCTTCACAGTGCACAATTACCGCTATTACGACGCAGACAGCCACGGCATCAACCGCGCCGGCATGCTCGAAGACCTGAAGAACCTGCCAGCCCGCTCGGTTGTCGTGCTGCACGCCTGCTGCCACAACCCGACCGGCGTCGACCTATCGCTGGACGACTGGAAAGCTGTACTGGAAGTGCTGCGCGAGCGCGAGCACGTGCCGTTCCTCGACATCGCCTACCAGGGCTTTGGCGACGGTATCGAGCAGGACGCATTTGCTGTGCGCCTGTTTGCCGCTTCTGGCATCCCGTTCTTCGTTTCCAGCTCGTTCTCCAAGTCCTTCTCGCTGTACGGCGAACGCGTCGGCGCACTGTCCATCGTCACCGGCAGCCAGGAAGAAGCCGGCCGCGTGCTGTCGCAAGCCAAGCGCGTGATCCGCACCAACTACTCCAACCCGCCAACCCACGGCGCCACCGTGGTGGCCAGCGTGCTGAACAGCCCTGAGCTGCGCGCCCTGTGGGAAGAAGAGTTGGCCGGTATGCGCGAGCGTATTCGCGGCATGCGCATGGCCATGGTCGAGCAGCTGGCGGCGCTCAACTGCAAACGCGATTTCAGCTTCGTCGCCCAGCAGCGTGGCATGTTCTCCTACTCGGGCCTTACCGCCGCGCAGGTCGAGCGCCTGAAAACCGAGTTCGGCATCTACGCCGTCAGCACCGGGCGCATCTGCGTGGCCGCACTGAACCAGCGCAACCTGCCTGCTGTTACTCAGGCCATCGCTGCCGTTCTCTGAGTGATTGGGAAAGTCGATCAGGTATTGACTTCCCCTTTCTAATCAGTAGGATACGCGCCATTGTTCCGCGATAGCTCAGTCGGTAGAGCAAATGACTGTTAATCATTGGGTCCCAGGTTCGAGTCCTGGTCGCGGAGCCAGTAGTACATCGGGGTATAGCGCAGTCCGGTAGCGCGCCTGCTTTG
>JBIHZW010000137.1:0-9117 GCA_044240245.1 Pseudomonas sp.
ATTCATTCTGCGGCAGGTGCTCGGTGATGAATTCGCGGTAAGCCACTTCGTTCACATAGCGCACGCCGTGAACCAGAATAACCTTCTCGAAGCGCTCATAGGTTTCCGGGTCCTGAATCACGCTCATAAACGGCGCCAGGCCAGTGCCGGTGCTGAGCAGGTACAGGTGCTTGCCGGGTTTGAGGTCATCCAGCACCAGGGTACCGGTGGGCTTCTTGCTGATGATCACCTCGTCGCCTTCCTTGAGGTGCTGCAGCTGCGAGGTCAGCGGGCCATCAGGCACCTTGATGCTGAAGAACTCCAGATGCTCTTCCCAGTTCGGGCTGGCGATCGAGTAGGCACGCATCAGTGGGCGGCCGTTGTCCTGCTGCAGGCCGATCATCACAAACTGGCCATTCTCGAAGCGCAGACCTGGATCACGGGTGCACTTGAAGCTGAACAGCGTGTCGTTCCAGTGATGAACGCTGAGAATGCGCTCGGAGTTAAGGTTGCTCATGTGCCGGGGGCTCCGAAGAGTGGAATATCAGCTGCGCGCCTGTGCGCATTTGCACGGCATTGTAATGAGCGGCAGAATATCTGTTAACTTGATTATGAAGATATAGGTTATCGGTTATATAGATATGCGATTTACCCTCAGACAACTGCAAGTCTTCGTCGCCGTGGCCCAGCATGAAAGCGTGTCGCGCGCCGCCGATTCCCTGGCCCTGTCGCAATCGGCCACCAGCACCTCGCTCAGCGAACTGGAGCGTCAGTCCGACTGCCAGCTATTCGACCGCGCCGGTAAACGCCTGTGCCTCAACGCCCTCGGCCTGCAGTTGCTGCCACAAGCGGTGGCGCTGCTCGACCAAGCCAAGGAAATCGAACGCCTGCTGGGCGGCAAGAGTGGTTATGGCTCGTTGAATGTCGGCGCCACCCTGACGGTGGGCAACTACCTGGCCACCCTGCTGATCGGCAGTTTTATGCAGCGCCACCCGGAATGCCGGGTCAAGCTGCAGGTGCACAACACCGCCTACGTGGTACAGCAGATTGCCCATTACGAGCTGGACATGGGCATGATCGAAGGCGACTGCCAGCACCCGGATATCGAGGTACAGCCCTGGGTTGAAGATGAGCTGGTGGTGTTCTGCGCGCCGCAGCATGCACTGGCGCAGCGGGGTGAGGCGAGCCTGGAAGAGCTGACGCGCGAGGCGTGGATTCTGCGTGAGCAAGGCTCCGGCACGCGTCTGACCTTCGACCAGGCCATGCGTCATCACCCCAGCAGCCTGAATATCCGTCTGGAGCTGGAACACACCGAAGCGATCAAACGTGCAGTGGAGTCAGGCCTGGGGATTGGCTGCATTTCCCGCCTGGCGCTGCGCGATGCCTTTCGTCGCGGCAGTCTGGTGGCGGTAGAAACCCCCGAGCTGGATCTGCGTCGGCAGTTCTACTTTATCTGGCACAAACAAAAGTACCAGACCGCCGCCATGCGTGAATTTATCGAATTGTGCCGTGCCCTGACCGCCGGCGTGACGCGCAGCGATCAGATTGTTCTGCCGACTATCGCCTGAGAACGGCGGATTAGCCGAGCAGGATGATCGCCCACACCAGGGCAATCAGGCTGAGGGCGGTGAACTGGGCGGCGCTGCCCATGTCCTTGGCATTTTTCGACAGCGGATGCAGCTCCAGGGAGATGCGGTCGATTGCCGCCTCCACTGCCGAGTTGAGCAGCTCGACGATCAAGGCGAGCAGACACACCGCAACCATCAGCGCGCGCTCGACGCGGCTGACATCCAGATAAAACGCCAAAGGCACCAGCACCAGATTGATCAGCAGCAGCTGACGAAAGGCGGCCTCACCGGTAAAGGCCGCGCGCAGACCGGCCAGGGAATAACCGGTGGCATTGAGAACACGTTTAAGGCCGGTCTGGCCTTTGAATGGCGACATCATCACAACCATCTAGAGAAAGCCCGGCAGGCTACGCCAAGCCCGGGAGAAAAGCACCTCAGTTAGACGGAATCGACTCCAGCTGCTGCAACAGCAACGCCGCCTGTGTGCGAGTGCGCACCCCGAGCTTGCGGAAAATAGCCGTGACATGAGCCTTTACCGTGGCCTCGGACACGCTCAGTTCATAGGCGATCTGCTTGTTTAGCAAACCGTCGCAGACCATGGTCAGCACGCGGAATTGCTGCGGCGTCAGGCTGGCCAGGCCGGCGCTGGCGGCCTTGGCTTCAGCCGACAGGGCAATCGCTTCCTGAGTCTGCTGCGGCCACCAGACTTCGCCATCGAGCACCAGGCGCACTGCCTGCTGAATGGTTTCCAGTGGGCTGGATTTGGGGATAAAGCCGCTGGCACCGAACTCCCGCGAACGGGCGACGATGGACGGTTCTTCCTGGGCAGAGATCATCACCACCGGAATATGCGGATATTGCCCACGCAGCAGCACCAGGCCGGAGAAGCCGTAGGCACCGGGCATATTCAGGTCGAGCAGCACCAGATCCCAATCGGTCTTCTGCGCCAGGCAGGCTTCCAGCTCAGCAATACTGGCCGCTTCAACCAGCCGTACATCCGGCCCTAGACCCAGTGTCAGCGCCTGTTGCAAGGCACTGCGAAACAAGGGGTGATCATCAGCAATAAGGATTTCAAAAGCGGCCATGGTGAATCCTATTTTTGTTATGTGGATACCCGCCAGGGGTACTGTCCAGGGCACGGTGAACAGTGCGTGCAGGCCGCAGGGTTGCAGCGCAACCAGGCCTGAAAACGCAGAAAAGCGACCAAGCATGCCCAGCACTGACGGGGTGGTCAAGCACGACGCTTTGCGGCACAGTTCGCAGCTTTGCCGACGAGAGCCTGAAATGCAAAGCCACGCCCTGCGCGCCGACCTATTGATGCTGCTGACCGCAATGATCTGGGGCTCGGCATTTGTCGCTCAGCGCCTGGGCATGGACTCCATCGGCCCCTTCCTCTACAGCGGCCTGCGCTTTGCCCTGGCGGCGCTGATTTTGCTGCCAGTGCTGCGTCTGCTGGAAGGTCGCAGCAGCAGCGCGACAGTCGCTCCGCTGAACCGCCAGCTGCTGCGTGGCGGTGTGCTGATGGGCCTGGCACTGGCCCTGGGGATCAACCTGCAGCAGGTGGGCCTGCTGTTTACCAGCGTAACCAACTCCGGCTTTATCACCGGGCTGTACGTGATCATCGTGCCGCTGCTGGGGCTGTTTATCGGCCATAAGACCGGCCTGGGCATCTGGCTGGGGGCCTGCCTGGCGGTGGTCGGCATGTTCCTGCTCAGCGTTGGCGAGGGCTTTACCGTGGCCTCCGGCGATTGGCTGCAACTGGCCGGCGCCTTCGTCTGGGGTGTACATGTGCTGCTGGTGGGCTTCTTTGCCGGCCGCCATGACCCACTGCGCCTGGCTCTGGTGCAGTTCATCGCCTGTGCGGTGATCAGCCTGGTGCTGGCGGTGATCTTCGAGGAGATCCAGCTGCAAGCGATCATCGCCGCCGGGCCGGCGATTCTCTACGGCGGCATCTTCGGCGTAGCCATCGGCTTTACCTTGCAGGTGGTGGCGCAGAAAGACGCCATCGCCTCCCACGCCGCCATCATCCTCTCGCTGGAGGCAGTATTCGCCGCCATCGCCGGGGCCTGGCTACTGGGTGAATCACTGGAACTGCGCGGCTACTTCGGCTGTGCGCTGATGTTCGCCGGCATGCTGTTGGCGCAACTGTGGCCGAAAAAATTAGCTCATCACTAGCCGCTAGAGAAACTCGCGCAGACGGTCGTGCATTGGATCATCCAGCGGCACCGCTCGCGGCGCCTTGGCGGCCAGGTAGTGCTGACTGAAGACGTCCAGGTAGGCATTCAAGCCATCGGCAGCGCGCTGGTCGCCGGCCAGCTCCAGACACAGAGCGGCGACTTCGGCGGTACAGAAATGATCGTCACGCTTGGAGCGGCGCAGTTTGTAGCGGGACAGCTGCTCGGCTTGCAAGCTGAGCACCGGCAGGCTGTCGAGGTAGGGGCTTTTGCGAAACATCTTGCGCGCCTCGCTCCAGGTGGCATCCAGCAGCACAAACAACGGCCGCTTACCCGGCGCCGGCTGCACTTCGCTGACCACCCGTTCGGCGGCAACATACTCGCCCGGAAACACCAGATAAGGCTGCCACTGCGGATCGCGCAGCAACGCCGGTAACCCGGCATCCACTTCAACCCGCGACCAGCCAAACGCCGAGGTATCGGCCAACACGTCGGCAATCAGCCAGCCGGTATTGCTTGGCTTGAGCGCCTCGACATCGTGCATCAGCAGGCACACTGCAGAAGTTGCGGCAATACGCGGGCGCCAGGCGCACAGGCAGTGGGTCATCACCAGGCGGCAATCATCACAACGCACCGAGCGGCTACCACGGGCAAGAAAAGGTTTGGCACTGCGGGCAATCCGCGCAGCCCGCAAACGCGCGACGGCGTGGCTCATCAGGCATGCACCTGACAGAAGAGAAGGAACGGCATGAGTTATCCAGGGGTCAGCAAGCGCGGCAGTCTAGCAAAGCCCGCGGCGGCTTATTCAACCGTGCGTCTTACGCCTCCTGCCGTGGCAACTGCGCAAGAGCCGACAGGCGAGTAAGATAGGCGCCACTGAACCTCTGCCCGGCACTGCCGGTCAGAGGAGCGAATCGACTTTGGAGAACCCCATGCTGCGTTTGACCAGCCTGACCCTGGCCTTGAGCCTGCCCCTGTTTGCCCATGCCGCCACCCTGAAAGACTTTGAACTGAGCAAGACCCTGGAAAAAGTCGCGCGCGAAAGCAGCGTGGGCACGCCGCGGGCGATCAACGAAGACATTCTCGATCAAGGCTACACCGTTGACGG
Source organism: Pseudomonas sp. (assembly GCA_044240245.1). Classification (GTDB taxonomy): domain Bacteria; phylum Pseudomonadota; class Gammaproteobacteria; order Pseudomonadales; family Pseudomonadaceae; genus Aquipseudomonas. Next base: position 4,830 of record JBIHZW010000137.1, read on the forward strand.
TAGTGAGCTGGTCAACCACCTCAGCGTGCGCAGCGAGCATGCGGCGCAGATGCGCGGCAACCCGGATGTAGTGCGCGCGCAACTGGCCAACAGCGTGTGCCGCAATGCCGGTTATCGCCAGCTGCTGGTGCGCGGCGCTGCGCTGCGCTATGAATTCAGTGAATACAAAAGCAACCGCCCGGTGACCACCGAGCGTTTCAGCAAAGCAGATTGCGGCCTGTAAGGCTCAACCGCCACCCTGCTGCGCGCGCCGTTGCTCATCATCGGCGCGCAAATCCGCCAGCAACGCGTGCATATAACGCGAACGCCGCGCCGCACCTTCAAGCCGCTGCAAACACTCTTCTTCCAGACTTATCTGGTTGTTGCGCGCGGCCTGCTGCAACAGGCGATACAAATCCACATCAAGGTCCAAGGTCAACTTAGGCATACCTGCCCCTCCTTTTCCCGCACCCACTGGCCTGCGCTAACGCAGACAGTGTGGTTCTCCCCGCCCTTGCACGGCTGCTTGCTCCTCGGCACTAAGCAAATCGCCAAGCGGTTTTTCCAGCAACGCGGCGGCAGTCTCCAGCACATGCGCCCAGCTCGCCTGATTGGCGAACAACATGCCGGCTTCATCCAGGGTGCCACCTCGATTACGGTAGCCCAGCACCCGACTGTGTCGAGCGTCACCGAGCAGCGGCCACAGATGCCCACGGGCGACTTCCGGACGCATATGGGTCAGCAGCACACGCTTTATGCTGGCAGCCGGGAATAACCGCTCAACCCGCTCGGCATCGACAATCACCGCCTGTTCCCAGGTATCGCGGGCCGTACGAAAACGCCCCGGCTCTTGCAAGTAAACCAGACGCCAGGCACATCCGGCCGCGCTCAGACGAACGGCCGCGCGCTGCATTTCCGCCAGCTGATAACTGCCGGTAGCGATCAGCAGCAAAGGCTGCTCGCCTTGCTGCTCGGCCAGCACAACGGCGCCATCCTGCGCCAGCTGCTCGGCCTGCTCGCGGGTGAATACGCATGGCCGCTCACGCTTGGCTATCACCATGCAGGCGATCTGGCCGCGCGCCTGATAGATACCCGATAGCAGCGCCAATACCGAGTTGTGATCGGCTGGGAATATCACCCGCACCATATCGCTCATCTCACCGAGCAATGCCTCACAGAAGGTAGTGTCCTGATGCGATTGCTGATTCTTGCCGTTTTCCCAGGTGTGCGAAGTAGCCACCAACGGCCAACCGAGCCAGCCTGCGGGGCGCCCCGCCTCTTTTTGTTGCCGGGCAAAAATGATCCGTTGGCGCACCGCGCCGAGCATCTTCACGCAGAAGGCCTCGTAGCTGGCCACCAGATTCAAACCGCCCTGGTTGGCCAGGCAGGCGGACACCACGGCCTCTTCGTTGAGCGCGGTGATGATGGCGCCATCCAGCGCTTCCAGCTCGCTCTCCGGCGCGGTCACCCGGTGCTTGAGCGCCTTAAGTACACCACCCAGGCGATTGCTGGCCAGCTCATCGGGGTTACCAACGCGCGGACGCAGCTGCGGGTTGGCCTGTACCAGATCGACAAAGAAGCGATCCAGAGCCAGCGTCGGTGAGCAGGCACTGTCTTGGTATTGCAAATCAGGCAGTTGCGGCAACGCTGGATGACGCTGCGCCAGCGGGTTATCCCTTTCCAGCCCACGGGAACCCCGGGCCGCAAACAACGCGCATGCGTCACTCAGCTCATCCGGTGCGACCCAAAGCTGCGCCGCATGCAGATTGAACAGCTCGCGGGCCGCCTCATCGGTATGCGGGTTAGCTGGTAACGGCAGGTTGTGCGCCGCATTGCTGCCAGCGCCATAGAAGCCGAAGCCCTTGAGCGTTTCGGCAATGCCGTAGGGCATCGGCAACGGATAGTTCAGCACGCCATCGCGCAGCTCCTGCACGCGGCGACTCATACGCTGCTCCATGTCCCACAAGGTGCAGACAAAAGCCGCCGGGTCGCGGCCATCAAAACTCACCGGATCAAAGCCGCAATGACGTAGGTGCTCACGGAAGTTATCCAGCCCGGCGGGCGTCGCCAGCTCGGTGCGTTGTTCGATGCGCCGGCCGTTGGCAATCATCAGCGGCAACGCCACCCCACAGTCTTCGGCGCGCCACCAGCGCGGCATCCAGTCACTGCCACGTTGTTCTTCGGCCGCACCATCGGAGAGAAAGGCCACCAGCTTCTCGCCAGGTAACGGCAGATGGGCATATTGCAGCTCGGCAAAGCCCAGATAACCACCCTCGGCAATGCCACCAGCCGTGTGCGGATTAACATGGCTGCCCAGCGGCGCGCTGACCTGGCCGGCAGCGTTCTGCACATAGCTGTAGAAGTCCGCCACCAGCTGGCTCATCCCCGTCTCGTCACAGGGGTAGCGTTCGGCCTGCTCCGGGTGCTGATTGGCCGTCAGCAGATTGAGCGCCTCGATGGCCGCCACACAGTGGCCCTGGCCCATCAGCCAGCCGCGGGTTTCCCCAGTCAGGTTATTCAGCGCCAGGTAGCCGGCATAGGCCGGCACCATATTCAGCGCACCGCCGGTATGCCCTTCGGGCGACACCTTGAAGTCCTCTGCAGCCAACGCCACACCATCGAGGCGCACGCGCTGGGCATAGGTCATATGCACCACCAGCCACAGCCCCGCCGCCGTCAGCCGATCCAGCGCATGAAAGTGCCGGTACGCGCTCGGCAGATCCGCCTGCAAGCCCGCCTGCACCAGCTGGTGGGCCATGCGGTAAACCGCGGCGCAAGTCTGCGGACTATGCTGTAAAGGACCATAACCGCGCTGCCAGGCGGCGAAGGCCGGCTCCAGGCGCGCATGCTCGGCCAACTCGCTGGCGCTGGGAAATAGCTGGGTCATATGCGGCTCCGATAGTTTTACAAAGTCTAGAGCGCGGGATACGGGTAGATGCTGACCTGTATCAAAACCCCCGGTTGCCTGATAGGACAGCCTTAAGCACCACCCATTCAACTTGTTCAAGGATTAGCCATGGCTCTGCTCAATTTCCTCGGCGCAATTCAACAAGTCACCGGTTCCTGTTACCTGATCGAAAGCCGCGACGGCGCGCGGGTATTGCTCGATTGCGGCATGCGCCAGGGCCGCCGCGAAGAGGAAGACGGCAACCGCGCGCCGTTTGACTTTGACCCGCACAGCCTGGACGCCGTGGTGATTTCCCACGCGCACATCGACCACACCGGCCTGCTGCCCAAACTCACGGCAGCCGGCTATCGCGGGCCGATCTTCGCCACCGACGCGAGCTGTGAACTGATGGAGCTGATGCTGCTCGACGCAGCCTTTCTTCAGGAAAAAGATGCCGAGTGGGAAAACAAATGGCGCGCGCGGATGGGCAAGGCGCCAATCAGCCCGCTGTACACCACCCGCGATGCCGAGCAGGCGCTGAGCCAACGCCGGCCGATGACTTATGGCGAAAGCCGCGAAGTGGCCAAGGGCGTGCAGGTCACCTTTCACGATGCCGGGCATATCCTCGGCTCGGCGATTGTCGAACTCGAAGTACAGGACCATCACCTGACCCGCCGTTTGGTGTTCTCCGGCGACCTGGGCAATACCTGCTCGCCCTTGATGCAAGACCCCAGCACGCTGAGCAACGCCGACGTGGTGCTGCTGGAATCGACCTACGGCGACCGCGACCACCGCTGCAGCGAGGACACCCTGGAGGAGCTGGCGGAGATTCTGCAGCAGGCCCATCGCGACGGCGGCAACGTGCTGATCCCGTCCTTCGCCGTCGGTCGTACCCAGGACCTGATCTACTACCTCGGGCGCTTCTATCACCAAGGGCGACTGCCGCAGCAGGCGGTGTTTCTCGACAGCCCCATGGCAATCCGCGCCAACGCCATCTACTCGCGTTTTCAGGACCAGTTTGCCGCCGAAGACCGCGCCGCCTTTCAGGCCCGCGGCAGCAAACGTATCGAGGACTGGCTACCGATCCTGCGCTGCACGCCAAGCCCGGAAGAGTCGATGGCGATCAACCGGATACAGAGCGGCGCAATCATCATCGCCGGCAGCGGCATGTGCACCGGCGGGCGTATTGTTCACCACTTCAAGCACAACCTCTGGCGCGAGAATTGCCACCTGATCTTTCCCGGTTTCCAGGCCAAGGGCACGCTGGGCCGCAATATCGTCGACGGCGCCGAGAACGTAAAAATCCTCCACCAACGCATCGCAGTAAAAGCCAAGGTGCACACCCTCGGCGGCTTCTCCGCGCACGCCGGGCAGTCGCAGCTGCTCGACTGGGTCAGCCACTTCGAACACCACCCCGAGCTG
>JBIHZW010000409.1:0-2571 GCA_044240245.1 Pseudomonas sp.
CTTGCAAGAGCAGGACGCCCACAAGCAGTTCATCCGCATCCTTCGTGAAGTGACAGTTGAAGAGGGCGACAAGCGCGCCACCTTCGTGCCTTTCGAAGGGTTCAAGGTGACCTTCGAGATCGATTTCGATCACCCGGTGTTCCGCAATCGCACCCAGTCGGCCAGCGTGGACTTCTCCAGCACTTCGTTTGTTAAAGAAGTCAGTCGCGCTCGCACCTTCGGTTTTATGCGTGATATCGAGTTCCTGCGTTCACAGAACCTGGCACTCGGCGGCAGCGTAGATAACGCCATCGTGGTAGATGAGTTCCGCGTGTTGAACGAAGACGGCCTGCGGTACGAGGACGAGTTCGTCAAACACAAGATTCTCGATGCGATCGGCGACCTTTACCTGCTGGGTAACAGCCTGATTGGCGAGTTCAAGGGTTTCAAATCTGGGCATGCGTTGAACAATCGCCTGCTGCGCGCCCTGATCGAGCAAACCGATGCATGGGAAGTCGTCACCTTTGATGATCCCAACACCGCGCCAATCTCTTACATGCGCCCAGTTGCGGCCGTGTAACGCAATACCCTCCTTACTTTGCTTTTTGAGGCCACCTTCGGGTGGCCTCTTTTTTAGCCTAGGTTTTGGTGGGCATAAAGCGCTTACTCGCTGGGTTTGCCGTGCTTAGCCAGGCGCTCCAGGGCGGCGCGTAGCTTGGGGTCGCTGATGCCATCGGCGGTGGCTTGGATATTTTCCGCGGCGCTGCTGGACAGGCTGATTGTGCGACCCGGTGCACGCCTTTCGGCAGTCGGAGGTTGCACCTTGAATAGGATCTTCGTTAAGGTCGCGAATTCTTCGAGTGCCTGCAGCTGTTTCAACAAGCGTTTTTGTTGATAGCGCAGGCGCGTGGCCCAGTGGCCATCGGTGATTATCAGCAGCAGGCAACCCTCGCGCCATGACGCTACATGGCAGTGTTCGCGAGCAGCAGGCTGTAGCTGGCTTTCCAGTAGGTGCTGCAGACGATCAATGCGTTGCGCTTGATTGAACAGCGCCTTCAGGGGCTTCGCTTCGCGCAACAGCGCGGCGGGAGCCCGGGCCGGCAAAGGACGAAAAGTCATGGCAGGACGCCTGAAAAAGTGAAGCCGCCATGGTAGCAGAATCGCTGCTGCCGACTGACGCTTCACCACTAGGGGAAGGCCGTGCATATCATTCTACTTAGTCGGCACCACGGTGCCGCACGTTCGCTCAGTCTGGATCTGCGCTGGTTATTGCTGGCGTTGCTGCTGGCACTCGGCGCGGCGATGGCCAGCGGTGTGGCCGTTGGTGCCTGGTGGGCGCCGGCAACGGTTGAGGTGCACGATGACACCCAGCTCAATCAGGCGATGGATCAGCAGCGCGCTGAAGTCGGCGAAGTGCGTCGTGACGCGCAGCGTCAGCTGGATGCCTTCGCCGTGCATGTGGCCGAGCTGCAGGCGCGTCTGACCCGTCTGGATGCCTTGGGTGCGCGCCTCACCGAGCTGGCGGATCTGGATGCCAGCGAATTCGATTTCTCTCTCAATGTTGGCCAGGGCGGTGCGGAAGATGCCCTGGGCGACGCCGCGTATGCGCCGCCGCCGTTTATGGATGAGCTTGATCGCCTGAGCCTGCGCCTGGACAGCCGCGAGCAACTGCTGGAAGTGCTGGAGCAACTGATCGGCGAGCGTCAGCTGAATGAGGCCGAATACCTCTCCGGCATGCCGGTGCGCCATGGCTATATGTCCTCGCCTTTCGGTCGCCGTGTGCACCCGCTGACCGGTCGCAATACCCAGCATAAAGGTGTCGACTTTGCCGCCAAGCCGGGCAGTGATGTGGTGGCTGTTGCGGCTGGGGTGGTGAGCTTCTCCGGGGTCAAGTCGGGTTATGGGCATACTGTGGAGATCAGTCATGCAGACGGTTACACCACCCTCTATGCGCACAACAAGAGCAATCAGGTGCAGATCGGTGACTTGGTGCAGCGCGGGCAAACGATTGCCAAAGTCGGTCGCAGCGGCCGCGCCAGTGGTTACCATGTGCACTTCGAAGTGACCAAGGATGGCCGAGTGGTCAATCCAGCCAGCTATATAGCCCGGGTTAACGACGTCGAATAACGCCGCTTTCCTCGTTTGCGTTTCCGGGTAGAATGCCCCCTTCGCACGCAGCCATAAAGGCTGCATGGGTCGCTGTTCAGCCGCCCTCAATCCATACGCCTGGAAGATCCTGTCGATATGTTTGCGCCTTTGTTGAAAAAACTCTTTGGAAGCAAGAACGAGCGTGAAGTCAAACGCATGCTCAAGGCGGTACAAGCCGTCAATGCCTTCGAGGAGCAGATGCTTGCCCTTTCCGATGAGCAACTGCGTGCCAAGACGGAGGAGTTCAAAGCCCGTCTGGCCAAAGGCGAAACCCTCGACCAGCTGCTTGCTGAAGCCTTTGCGGTAGCCCGCGAAGCCGGTAAGCGGGTGATGGGCATGCGCCACTTCGACGTGCAGTTGATTGGTGGTATGACCCTGCACGAAGGCAAGATCGCCGAGATGCGCACCGGTGAGGGTAAGACCCTGGTGGCGACCCTGGCGGTG
>JBIHZW010000138.1:0-9112 GCA_044240245.1 Pseudomonas sp.
TGATCCTGCGCCAGCAAGGTCGGTGGTGTGGTGCCATCCAGCGTCCAGGCAAAGCGCTGGCGCCGGCAGTTGGGATCACGGCTATCCAGCGGTTGGCCCAGTGGCCAGCAGATCGCCGCCACGCCGACTTCGGCGGGTTGCGGATCAATCGGCAGGGCGATACCACGCTGACTATCGCGATTGACCAGCAGATCATGCACCTGCAGCAGCAGCGGCGCGGCCGAGGCCAGGCCGAACTGGCCCGACACCGAGGTGCCGTCCGGTCGACCGATCCAGATGCCGATCAGGTAACGCGGCGCCACGCCAATCGCCCAGGCATCGCGAAAGCCATAACTGGTGCCGGTTTTCCAGGCCAGGCTCGGGCGCTGCAGCAGCTGCGCGCGCGGGTCACGGTCCGGGCGCGCCTGACCACTGAGAATGCGCCGCACGATCCACGCCGAGCCTGCCGACAGCAAGCGCCGCTCATGCAGCCCATCCTGCGGCTGAAAGCGCAGACGCGCAGCCATACCGCCACGGGCAAAGGCGCTGTAACCACTGACCAGTTCCTCCAGCCGGCTACCGGCACCACCGAGAATCAGCGCCAGATTGGGCTCGGCCAACGGCGGCAGCAGCAAGGGCACGCCGGCACTGCGCAACTCGCCGGCAAAGCGCTTCGGCCCATAGGCTTCCAGCAGCTGCACGGCGGGCAGGTTCAACGAGGTGGCGAGCGCCTCGCTGGCGGACACCGCGCCGCTGAAACCGGCAGCAAAGTTGCCCGGACGGTAATCGCCATAACGTCGTGGTACATCCTGCAGCAGCGATTCGGAGTGGATCAGCCCCTCGTCCAGCGCCATGCCGTAGAGAAAGGGTTTCAGGGTCGAGCCGGGCGAGCGCACCGCGTTGATCATGTCGACATGGCCAAAGCGCTTGGCATCGCCGATATCCACCGAACCCAGGTAGGCGCGCACCGCCATGCTCGGCTGCTCGACCACCAGAATCGCCGCCGAAGTGCGCTCCGGCAGCCGCGCCCGCCAGCCCAGCAGCAGGTCTTCCAGGCGGCGCTGCAAGGCGGCATCGATAGTCGTGCGAATCAGCGGCGGACTGCCGCGCGTATTCAACCGCCGCGCCAGCAATGGTGCCAGCCGAGGTTCCTGACGCGGAGCCAGCAACACCGGCTCCTCCAGCGCATCGTTGATCGCCGACTGCGGCCACACCTCGAAACTGGCCAGCCGTTTGAGGACCTTATCCCGCGCAGCCTGGGCACGCTCAGGATGGCGATCCGGACGCAAACGACTGGGCGCTTGCGGCAGCACCGCGAGCAACGCCGCTTCGGCGCGGGTCAGCTGGCTCGGCGACTTACCCAGATAAGCCCAGCTGGCGGCCGCCACGCCCTGCAAGGTGCCGCCAAAAGGTGCGCGGTTGAGATACAGCGTGAGGATTTCATCCTTGGACAGATGCCACTCCAGCTGCAGCGTGCGCCACAACTGCTTGAGCTTGCCGCTGTAGCTGCGCGCATGCGGATCCAGCAGCCGCGCCACCTGCATCGACAGCGTGCTGCCACCCGAGAGCACGCGCCCGCCACTGAGGTTCTGCCAGGCGGCGCGGCTCAGCGCCAGCGGGTTGACCCCAGGATGCTGATAGAACCAGCGGTCCTCGTAGGTCAGCAACGCTTCCAGATAGTAGGGCGACACCTCACCGGGGCTGACCGGATAACGCCATACACCATCATGGTCGGCAAAGCGCCACAGCGGCGCACCGTCTTCGGCCAGCACCACACGGGCCAGGTCATCGCCTGGCAAGGGCAGCGGAAATAGCCGGTCAGCGGCTGCCAGAACCAGCAGCAGGCACAATGGAATAGCCAACCAAGGACGCCGTAGCAGCGGCCACAGACGGTTACGCCACACGCGCAGAGCCAACCAATACAACTGTTTAACGCGGGTCATGCGCTGATCCATTCCTTGCATCGCGGGGCGGTAACCACAATTAACGGCCCAACCGGCCAACAGCGCTGCCATTCTGCCAAATGACTGGCACACTGGCGCGCAGTAGCAATCAACGCAGGGTCGAGTGGAACGAGAACTATGGGTGTAGAAGGCTTTTTTGAATCCCTTGGCGAGGCAGTCGGCTCGGTGATCCGCTTTATCGTCGAAGGCTTGAGCGGCTTTTTCGGCATGCTCGGCGGCGCGGTCAGCAGCTTTATCACGGGCATGTCCAAGGCCTTGGGGGTGACACCATCATTGCTTAGCATCGTGGTTTTGGTGGCCGGCCTCTGGCTGCTGTACCTGGCGGTACGCGCCTTTATCCGCCGCTCGATCATTGCCGGGGTAATCTGGCTGATTCTCGGCTTATGGTTGCTCAGTGGTCTGATCAGCTAAGCACACTGGCTAAACAACAAGGCCCGCCAATTTGGCGGGCCTTGTGCGTTCTAGCGCTCCTTGACCACCAGACGCCCCGGCGTGGTGCCTAAGGCCTGCCAGTTCGGTCGGTACATCGACTCCACTTGCGGTGGCGGCACGCGGTAGCTGCCGGGTGTAACGGCGCGTGCCAGGTACAGCAGGTGGGTGATGTCGTAGCCGTTTACATCCAGCGCCGCGACGTAGCGATCACCACGGAACTCCTGGTGTTTGATCGCCGCGTTCTGCATCGACTCACGCCACTCTTTCACTGCACTGCTGGCGTCGTCCAGGCTGGCCGAGCTTTGCGCCAGGTTCTGGTTTTCCAGCTCCAGGCCAGCTGGCAGCAGATCAACCACCAGGGCATCCGGCACTCGCTGGTTGGCGGATACGGCCAAGTGCACCAGCACCAGCTCGCCACTTTGCAGGTTGCTCAAATCTAGCGCTTCACCGTCCATGCCTAAGTATTCGCGGTAGATGCTGAGGTTCTCGCCACCGGCCGCAGGGGCCTGACGTGGGTAGCCGGACAGGGTCAGCTGCTGATACAGCGGCGTATCGCCCGGCTTGCTGACTGAATTGCGGATAGTCAGAGGCGCAGCCAGATCACTGCCATCGAGCTTGAGGCCCGGCTGGGCATTACTCAGCTCGAAGGCCAGGCTGCCGCTTTGCAGCGCGGCGCTCCAGCTCGGCTCCGGTTTGCTCAGCAGGTTGCGCCCGGCCAGGTACAGCGAGTTGCGCTCCTGAGTCGACAGCCACTGCTGCCCGGCCACTTCATCGGCCAGGTTGAACAGTCGCTCTTCGCGACGATTGCCGGCCAGGTCGTGCTCTTCCAGCAGCGCCAGAATCAGCGCCTGGTCGCGCAGCGGGCTGCCGTAGTCGGCCAGCCAGTTATTGCTCTCACGACCACGGGCCAGGCCGACGGTCAGCAGCTCGTCGGCACGCGGCTGGTCACCCATTTTCTGCAGGGCCACGGCCAGGTGCACCAGCGGCAAACCGGACAGCGCATCGCTGCGTCGCTCATACAGGCTGCGCAAGGCACCCAGCGGCGCCTGTTGGCTGCGCGCCAGCACGTAACCGGCGTAGGCCTGCACGGCAAAGCGGCTGTGGTTGGCGTTGTCGCTGTAGTTGACCTCAATCAGGTGACGTTCCTGCAGGTAGCGCAGCAGGCGTTCGTTGGCCTTTTTCAGCGCCTCTTCCGGTACGCCAAAGCCCTGCTCGCGGGCACGCAGAAGGAAGTCGCTGACGTAGGCGGTCAGCCAGTATTCCTCATCGCTGTCCGCGCCCCACAGACCGAAGCTGCCGTTGTAGCGCTGCATGCTCAGCAGACGCTCGATGCCCAGCTCGATGGAGCGCTTACGCTGCTCATCCGGCTCGGCTTCCACGCCCAGGCGTTTCAGCGTGGCCGCATCGGCATACAGCGACGGATACAGGCCGCTGGTGGTCTGCTCCAGGCAGCCATAGGGATAGGCTTTAAGCGCACGAATCTGCTCGCCAAGGTTGAGCGGCGGACGGCTGGAAATCGCCAACCGTGCTTCCAGACCTGCAGCTTCAAAAACACTGAGTGCATTGGCCGGCAGCAGCCAGGGTTCGTCTTTAAGTACCGCACGGAAGTGCTGCAGCTGCGCCGGGTAGGCCGGGCGAATGCCCAGGGTCCACTCACGGCTGAATGGCGGCAGATCCTCACCGGGCAGGGCCAGGCCATTGACGCTGACCTTAAAGCGCCCTTGCCCGTAACCGCCCAACGCGGTGACCGGAATACGCAGAATGGTGCGCTGTCCATCCGCCAGGGTAATCGGCGCCACTGCCGCACCCGGGTTCTGCGCCAGACGCAGTTGGCCTTCGGCGCTCAGTTGCACATCCAGTTTCTGCTCGCGCCCGGACAGGTTGCTCAGGTCCAGGGCCAGGGTGGTTTCATCGCCACCGGCGAGGAAGCGCGGTGCGGACAGCTCGGCAATCAGCGGCGCAGCGACCACCGTCTTGCCTTCGCCCATGCCGTAATTCTCATCGGTCCAGGCTTGCGCCATCAACCGCAGCTCGCCGTTGAAGTCTGGGATATTCAGGCTGACTTCGCCTTCACCCTGTTCATTCAGCGCCAGCGGCTGGCTCTGCAGTGCGACGATCAGCACGCTGGTGTCCGGACGTTTACCGCCACCGGCCAGCGCCGCGTCACCACCGAAGGCCAGTTTGGCCACCCGGCCTTGCCCGGCTTCGATCAGTTGCCCGTAGATATCCAACTGATCCGCACCATAGGCCTTGCGGCCGAAGAAGTTGGCAAATGGATCGGGCGTGGCGTACTCGGTGATATTGAGGATGCCGACATCCACTGCCGCCACCAGCACCTGCGCCTGTTTAGGGATGCTGCCGTCAGCATTGCGCGCCTGCACCTTGACCTTCAGAGGTTGGTTAGGACGCATCTTTTCCGCAGCGGTGAGGGTCAGCGCCAGTTTGCGCGGCGCACGTTCCAGCGGCAGATGCAGCAGGCCGACCGCACGTTTAGGCGTGGCATTGCTCTTGCGCTCGCCGGGACGGATCACCAGGGCGCTGACATACAGGTCATGCCGCGCCCAGTCCTTGGCAATCGGGATGTCGAAGGTCTTGCCCTCGGCCGGCACCTCGATCTCTTCCCACCACAACGGCCCTTCGCTGGACTCCACCATCAGGTAACCCTTGCCCGCGGAAGGCGGGGTAACGGTGACCTGAGCGGTGTCGCCATCGACGTACGCCGGTTTATCCAGCGCCAGCTTGACCTGATCCGGCCGCACCGCGCCGCCGTCGGCGTTGTCCTGCCAGCGGTAGCCGGCCCAGAAGCGCATGCTGCTGAGCATGCCGGTCTGCGCATCAATCACTTCAACGCGGTACGGGCCCCACTCCACCGGGAAGCTGACCTTGGCGGTGCCACCGGCAGCGACCTTGAGGGTTTCCTCGTTGAGGGTAAGGAATTTCTCGGTGTAGTTATGGCTCCAGCCATCGCTCTCGGAGAAGTTCCAGAAATAGTCACGGCGCTCACGAATCAGGCGCACGCTGAGCTGATCGGCTGCCAGCTTGTTACCGGCAGCATCGGCCACCAGCACTTCGAACTCGGCCAGGCTATCGGCGTCCACTTCTTCACCATCGAACAGCCCGCGCACACCCGGCAGGCGTTCGGCCGGCCAGACCGGCTGGATAACCCGCCGGGTAATTGCACGGCCGCCGGATTCCTGCAGGCTGGCTTGCAGGATCAGCCGCAGCGGCGATTTGGCATCGGCCCAGCGGCTTTCGATATCCAGGCTGGCCTTGCCCTGCTCGTCCAGGCTGGTTTCATCCAGCTCGATATCCTCGCTCAGCTCTTCTTCGGTAACCGAACCGAACTGATAGCCCGGCAAGCTCGCCACCGCCTCACGCAGCGGTCGCACATAAAGCTGGCCGCTGAGGCGATTACCGGCCGCCGGCGCGCCATACAGATAGCGCCCAGTGACTTCGAACTGGGCGTTTTCCGCTGGGGTATAGGGCTCTTCACTGCCCTTGAGCTCCAGCGCCATACGTTCCGGCAGGAAGTCTTCCACGGAGAATTCATACAGCTGCTGGCGACCATCGCCGAGATCGAACAGCAGCTGCCAGCGCCCGGTCGGCGCTTCATCGGCCAGTTGCAGCTGGTACTGATACAAACCGGCGTCATCGGCCTGCCAGACGAATTTTCGGCTGACCTGCTCATCCGGCCGGCGTACTTCCACATTCACTGGCTGGGCTTTTACCGCGCGGCCATCGGCATCGCGCAGCAGGCCGTTGAGCAGCACGGTTTCGCCGGGACGATAAAGATCACGCGGGCCAAATACAAAGAACTGCAACGGGTGGGCGACGGGCCCAGCAATATCGAACTCGGCCAGGTCCAGCGCCGCAGTATTCAGGCGCAGCAGGCTGGTCTGCTCACCCTGGTGGGCCAGCAGCACTTCGGCCTTGGGTGGCAGCGGCAGTTCGCCGTGGCCAGCGCCATCGGTCTTGCCTTCGGCCAGCACCTTGCCTTCTGCATCGAGGATTTCCAGGCGTACATCGCCCAAAGCATCACCGCCGGCCAGGGCCTGGGTGAAGACATCGATACGGTTCTGGTAGCGTCGTGCAGACAGGCCGATATCACTCAGGGTGAACAGTGTGGCGGGTTGTGCGTAGTTGTAGCTGCCGGCTTCACGCATCACCGCCAGGTACACACCGGGCTGCTTGAACGGTTCCAGGCCGGCAATCGGCAGCAGCAGGGTTTCGCGGGTATTGCGCGCCGGATTCAGGTCGAAGCGGCCGCCGTAGACCAGATCAGCCATCGGCAGCAGGCTGCGGGCTTCCCAGTTATCCAGATTGCTCGAACGGCCCCAGCGGTTGAGGAAGGCCGGCAGCGACTCGGGCTTAATGCGGAAGAACTCGACATTGATCTTGTCGACGTTCAGCGCGATCACCGGCAGGCCTTCGGCGAGGCGCGTGGGCAGCAAGGAGCCACGACTGGCGAAGCCGACACTGGCTTGCAGGTCGCGGGTTTCCAGGCGGGTGACCTGCTCGGCGGCGAGGCTCTTGCCATTCAGCGCGAGCAACCCAGCATCCACGGTCAGCACCAGTTTGCGCTGCGGCTCCAGATGACGCAGGCGCACCTCCATCAGGTTGTCGCTCAGCTCCCAGGCACCGTCGACCTTGCCGTCTTTGCTATCGACCAGGTGCAGACGCTCGGCGAGCTTCTGCTCGGGGTCGAGCGGCACCGAGAAGCTGATCGACAGGGTACTAGCGCCCTCGAGCTGCACTTCGGAGACATCCACCACGGTCAGTTCGCGGCCGGCGTAACGCTCGGCCAGCGCCTTGCGGTCGACCGCCGGCTTGGCAGCCTCGCTGCTCACGGGGGGCGCTTGGGTCGCCGTCACTTCGGCGGGCCCAGGGGTGGATGAATCACAGGCGCTGAGCAGGCTCAGGACAAGTGCCAGAAGCAGTCCATTCTTCGGCATTGCGGGCTCCAACAAGGGTAGGTGCAGAGGCCTGACACTATAGTCGAGCCGCCTGCAGACAACTAAGTGTGCGCACGCAAAATTGCTTGGCAGCGCACGCCAGTCGATCAGTGTTTAATAACCCGCCTGTGACACGCGCCCGCGCATTTCGTTGCAGCCACCGCCAATCAAGTTTGAGAGCGCATTTGATAAACGCCGTACGCGATGCCTGGCAGCACATGCCTACACATAAACGGGTGTGGGCCTTGGCTGCGCCGATGATCCTCTGCAACCTTTCGGTGCCGCTGGTGGCGCTGGTCGACAGTGCCGTGATCGGCCATCTACCGCACGCCCATCAATTGGCCGCGGTGGCCGTGGGCGGCAGCCTGTACACCTTGCTGACCTGGGCAGTGGGGTTTCTACGCATGGGCACCACCGGTTTCAGCGCCCAGGCGGCGGGGCGTGGAGATGGAGGCGCGCTACGTCAGGTGCTGCTGCAGGGTTTGCTACTCGGTGTGCTACTGGCAATCGTGCTGATCAGCCTGGCGATTCCCCTGAGCAGCGCCGCACTGGCGCTGATGCAGCCCTCGGCGCAGCTCGATGAGTTGGCGCGTAGCTATCTGTATATCCGCCTGCTCGGCCTGCCCGCCGCACTGGCCACCTACGCCCTGATTGGCTGGCTGCTGGGCACGCAGAACGCGCGCGGGCCGCTGGCCATTCTGCTGACCACCAACCTGCTGAATGTCGCCCTAGACCTGTTGTTTGTCCTCGGCCTGCACTGGGGCGTGGCCGGCGCGGCCTGGGCCTCGGTGATTGCCGAGTGGAGCGGCGCCCTGCTCGGCCTGTACCTGGCCCGTCGCGCCCTGCGCGCCTATGCCGGGACACTGGACTGGGCCGCACTACGCCGCTGGCTGAACTGGCGGCCGTTGCTGGCGGTAAACCGCGACATTTTTATTCGCACCCTGGCGCTGCAGGCGGTGTTCTTTCTGATCACCGTGCAGGGCGCGCGCCTGGGTGATGCCACAGTCGCGGCCAACGCCCTGCTGCTCAACGGTCTGCTACTCACCGCCCACGCCCTCGACGGCCTGGCCCATGCGCTGGAGGCCCTCTGCGGGCATGCCCTGGGCGCCCGTGATCGCAGTGCGCTAAAGCGTACGCTGATCGTCGCCGGCGGCTGGTCACTGCTCGCCAGCCTGGTTTTTGCGCTGTTCTTTCTACTTGGCGGGCACTGGTTTATCAGCCTGCAAACCAATATCACGGTGGTGCGCGAGGCGGCGTTCGCCTACCTGCCGTACCTCGCCCTGCTGCCGCTGATCGCAGTCTGGAGCTACCTGCTCGACGGCCTGTTTATTGGCGCCACCCGCGCCCGCGAGATGCGCAACGCCATGCTCCTGGCGTTGTTCCTCAGCCTGCCATTAGCATGGTGGCTGCAACCCCTGGGCAACCACGGTCTGTGGTTGGCCCTACTGGCCTTTATGGCCCTGCGCGGTCTCTGTCTAGCTGGCTATGCTTACCACCTGACCCGTGCCGACCAATGGTTCGCCTCCAGCCAATCAGGAGCCCCTTATGCTCAGCCCTGAAATGCCCTGCGATGAAGTCCTGCGCCAGCAGATTCTCGATGACAACGAATTGCTCGACACCCCCGCCGACCCCTATCTGGATACCCTGGTGCGGGTGGTGCGCGAAGTCTTCGCGGTAAAAACCGTGCTGATCAGCCTGATTGACCATGACCGCCAGTGGTTCAAATCGCGCATCGGCCTGGAGATCACGGAAACCCCACGGACCATCTCCTTCTGCGCCCACGCG
>JBIHZW010000410.1:0-2550 GCA_044240245.1 Pseudomonas sp.
GTGCTCAGCGGCGTTGGTGGACAGTACAACTTCGTTGCCCAGGGCCATGCCTTGCAGGGTGCGCGCTCGATCCTGCTATTGCGCAGTTGGCGCCAGGCGGGCACCCAGGTCAGCTCGAATATCGTCTGGGACTATGGTCATGCCACCATTCCACGGCACCTGCGCGATATGGTGGTGACCGAATATGGCATCGCCGATCTGCGCGGCAAGACCGACTCCCAGGTGATAGAAGCGCTGCTCAATATCAGCGACTCGCGCTTTCAGCCGGGCTTGATCGAGCAGGCGCAACGGGCCGGCAAGTTGCCCAAGGATTTCCGCCTAGATCCGCGCTTCGCCGACAACCTGCCCGAGCGCTTGCAGGCGGTGCAGAACCGTCATCCGGGACTGTTCGCCGAATACCCCTTGGGCTGTGATTTCGATAACGAGGAGCGTGATCTGCTGCGCGCGCTGAGTTGGCTGAAGAGCAAACTGAAATTCGCCTGTGCCCTGGAATTGGCCGCTGCAGTGCTGCGCACGCCAGCGCCCGGCGCATACAGTGCGCACCTGCAGCGCATGGCGCTGACCCAGCCGCAGGGGCTGCGTCAGCGTGTGCAAAGGCGCCTGCTGTTGGCCGGCTTGCGGGCCACCGGCTGAGGCGTTGCGGGCTTAGTCGAGAAAGCTGACCTGGCCATCCTTGAGCGAGCCGATACGCGCTAGCGACTCGACCCGATAGCCCTGCGCATCCAGCTCGGCGCGGCCGCGCTGGAAGGACTTCTCGATCACCACGCCAATCCCGGCAACACTCGCGCCGGCCTGGCCGATCAGGTCGATCAGGGCGCGGGCGGCATGGCCGTTGGCCAGGAAGTCGTCGATCAGCAGCACGTGATCCTTGGCGTTCAGGTGCTTGGCTGAAATGGCTAGGGTGCTTTCGGTCTGCTTGGTGAAGGAAAACACCTTGGAGATATACAGATCATCCTTGAGCGTCAGCGACTGGTACTTACGCGCGAAGATCACCGGTACGCCCAGCTCCAGGCCGGCCATCACCGCCGGGGCGATGCCCGAGGCTTCGATGGTGACGATCTTGGTGATGTTCTGCCCGGCAAAGCGCAGGGCAAACTCATGACCGATTTGCTGCATCAGCTTGGGGTCGATCTGGTGATTGAGAAAGGCATCGACCTTGAGCACATGCTCCGAGAGCACGGTGCCTTCGTCGCGAATCTTCTGTTTTAGCGCTTCCACGCGGTAACCCTCATTAAGTGATGTGCTGCCCGCTCTGCGTCGGGCTACTGAACAAGCTTATTTCTTATGGCCTGCCATCCTTGGCTGCCTCCCTTCGCGCCGTCGCAAGCCGCGTTAAAAATAGCTCCCAGCTATTTTTTGAGCATGGCGCGCATATTGGCCAGTGCCGAGTTACCGGTGGCGGCCTTGACCTCGGGTGGGGCATCTTCCAGGCCTTCCCAGATTAGATCCTCGGGCGGCAGTTCATCGAGAAAACGGCTCGGCGAGCAGTCGATGATTTCGCCGTACTGCTTGCGCTTGGCGGCGAAGGTCATGGTCAGGTTGCGCTTGGCCCGGGTGATGCCGACGTAGGCCAGGCGACGTTCTTCTTCAACAGTATCGGCCTCGATGCTGGAGCGGTGCGGGAGGATTTCCTCCTCCACGCCGAGGATATACACCGAGGGATATTCCAGGCCCTTGGAGGCGTGCAGGGTCATCATCTGTACGCCTTCGGCACCGTCTTCCTCCTCCTGCTGGCGTTCGAGCATGTCGCGCAGCACCAGTTTGCCGATGGCGTCCTCGATGGTCATGTCGCCATCTTCGTCGCGCTCCAGGGTGTTCTTCAGCGCTTCGACGAGGAACCAGACGTTGCCCATGCGCGCATCGGCAACCTTGTCGTTGGAGGCGTTCTGCCGCAGCCAGTTCTCGTAGTCGATGTCCATGACCATGCTGCGGATCGCCGCGATCGGGTCGTTCTGCGCGCATTCCTGGCGCACCCGGTCCATCCACTTGGTAAAGCGTGCCAGACGTTCGGTATAGCGTGCGTCCAGCTGCTCGCCCAGGCCGATTTCGCCGGCGGCGGCGTACATGCTGACCTTGCGGCTGGTGGCGTAGTTGCCGAGCTTTTCCAAGGTTGTGGAGCCGATCTCGCGGCGCGGCACGTTGATTACCCGCAGGAAGGCATTGTCGTCATCCGGGTTCACCAGCAGGCGGAAGTAGCTCATCAGGTCCTTCACTTCCTGGCGGGCGAAGAAGCTGGTGCCGCCGGACAGGCGATAGGGAATCTGATGGTGTTGCAGTTTGAGCTCCATCAGCTTGGCTTGGTAGTTGCCGCGATAGAGGATGGCGTAGTCGCTGTAGGGGCGCTCGGTGCGCAGGTGCTCGGTGAGAATTTCCAGGGCCACCCGCTCGCACTCGGCGTCTTCGTTCTTGCAGCGGATCACGCGGATCTCGTCGCCCATGCCCATCTCGCTCCATAGCTGCTTCTCGAACGCGTGCGGGTTGTTGGCGATGAGGATGTTGGCGCACTTGAGGATGCGGCTGGTGGAGCGGTAGTTCTGCTCGAGCATCACC
>JBIHZW010000411.1:0-2546 GCA_044240245.1 Pseudomonas sp.
TGGCCAAGGTGCTGGCACACTGGCTGTTCTCCGGCCTGGCGCTGGTGCTGCTGGCGCCGCTGCTGGCGTTGATGCTGGGTTTGCCGGGGCGCTGCCTGCCGGTATTGCTGATCTCCCTGCTGCTCGGCACCCCGGTGCTGAGTTTGCTGGGTGCGATCGGCGCGGCGCTGACCGTGGGCCTCAAACGTGGTGGTCTGCTGCTCGCGCTGCTGATTTTGCCGTTGTATATCCCGGTGCTGATTCTCGGCAGCGGTGCGTTACAAGCCAGCCTGCAAGGATTGCCGGCGGTCGGCCACCTATTGTGGTTGGCCAGCCTCACCGCACTGGCGGTGACCTTGACACCTTTTGCCATCGCCGCTGGTCTGACGATCAGTGTCGCTGAGTAGACAATAAGCCTGAATGGCCGGTTTATCCGGGTGCCTGCCTGCGCCCTGATCAGCCCTAGCACTGATGAGTAACCTGATGAACTGGACGTGGTTTCACAAGCTCGGCTCGCCCAAGTGGTTTTATGAAATCAGCAGCCGCTGGCTCCCTTGGTTGGCCCTGGCCGCTGCCGTGCTGCTGGCGGTTGGCCTGGTCTGGGGCCTGGCCTTTGCGCCGCCGGATTACCAGCAGGGCAACAGCTTTCGCATCATCTATATCCATGTGCCCGCGGCGTTTCTCGCTCAGTCGATCTACGTGATGCTGGCGGTGGCCGGCATTGTCGGCCTGGTGTGGAAGATGAAACTGGCCGATGTCGCCCTGCAGCAGGCCGCCCCCATCGGTGCCTGGATGACCGTGATCGCCCTGGTGACCGGCGCTATCTGGGGCAAGCCGACCTGGGGCACGTACTGGGTCTGGGACGCGCGCCTGACCTCGATGCTGATTCTGCTGTTTCTGTACTTCGGCGTCATCGCCCTGGGCAACGCCATCACCAACCGTGACAGCGCGGCCAAGGCCTGCGCGGTGCTGGCGATTGTTGGCGTGGTGAATATCCCGATCATCAAATATTCGGTGGAGTGGTGGAACACCCTGCACCAGCCCGCCACCTTCAGCGTGGTGGAAAAACCGGCCATGCCGTTCGAGATGTGGATGCCGCTGCTGATCATGGTGCTGGGTTTCTACTGCTTCTTTGGCGCCGTACTGCTGATGCGCATGCGCCTGGAAGTGCTCAAGCGTGAGGCACGCAGCAGTTGGGCCAAGGTCGTCGTCAAGGCGCAGGTGGAGAAGGGCCTATGAGTTTTGCCAGCTTTAGCGAGTTTCTCGCCATGGGCACCCATGGGCCTTATGTCTGGTCCTGTTATGCCATCAGCCTTGCTGTGCTGGGGCTGAATGTGGCGCTGCCAATCCTGGCGCGTCGCCGTTATCTGCAAGACGAGGCGCGTCGTTTGCGCCGGGAGGAGTCGAAGTGAACCCCGTGCGTAAAAAACGCCTGTATATCGTCCTGGCGATCATCGCTGGTGTCGGCATCGCTGTGGCCCTGGCCCTGAGCGCGTTGCAGCAGAACATCAACCTGTTTTATACCCCGACGCAGATCGCCAACGGCGAAGCGCCGCAGGACACCCGCATCCGTGCCGGTGGCCTGGTCGAGGAGGGCTCGGTCAAGCGCTCCAGTGATTCGCTGGACACCGATTTCGTCGTCACCGATGGTGTCAAGAACGTGACCATCCGCTTTACCGGCATCCTCCCGGACCTGTTCCGTGAAGGTCAGGGCATCGTCGCCATGGGTAAGCTCGACGCCAACGGCGTGCTGATTGCCGATGAAGTACTGGCCAAACACGATGAGAACTATATGCCGCCGGAAGTCATGCAAGCCTTGGAACAGAGCGGCATGCAGCAAAAGCACGACGCAGCCAAAGCGGCCAAGCAGGCGTCCCCAGCGGAGTACGCGCAATGATTCCTGAACTCGGCCATCTGGCGATGATCCTGGCGCTGTGCATGGCGCTGGTACAGGCGACCCTGCCATTGATTGGTGCCTGGCGCGGCGATCGGCAGTGGATGAGCCTGGCCCAGCCGGCCGCCTGGGGCCAGTTCAGCTTTATGCTGTTTGCCTTTATCTGCCTGACCTACGCCTTTATGGTCGACGATTTCACCGTCGCCTACGTGGCCAACAACTCCAACAGCGCATTGCCCTGGTATTACAAGTTCAGCGCCGTGTGGGGCGCCCACGAAGGTTCGCTGCTGCTCTGGGGGCTGATCCTCGCGGGCTGGACCTTTGCCGTATCGATCTTCTCGCGCCAGTTGCCGGAAGAGATGCTCGCCCGCGTGCTGGCGGTGATGGGGATTATCAGCATCGGTTTTCTGCTGTTTTTGATCATCACCTCCAACCCGTTCGAGCGTCTGCTGTTCGACACCCCGGCAAACGGTCGTGACCTCAACCCGCTGCTGCAGGACTTTGGCCTGATCATTCACCCGCCGATGCTCTACATGGGCTATGTCGGCTTCTCCGTGGCCTTCGCCTTCGCCATTGCCGCCTTGCTCGGCGGTAAGCTAGACGCCGCCTGGGCGCGTTGGTCGCGGCCGTGGACCATCGTTGCCTGGGCCTTCCTAGGCATCGGTATCGCCCT
>JBIHZW010000412.1:0-2544 GCA_044240245.1 Pseudomonas sp.
CCAAGGTGGCGCAGATCGTCGCCGAAGTGCTGCAGGTGGACATCTCGCGTATCCAGATTACTGCCACCAACACCGACAAGGTGCCAAATACCTCGCCGACCGCAGCTTCCAGCGGTGCCGACCTCAATGGCAAAGCCGCACAGAACGCCGCCGAAACGCTCAAGCAGCGCCTGGTTGATTTTCTGGTGCGCGAATACAAGGTCACCCCGGAAGACGTCGAATTCCGTAACAGCCAGGTGCGCGTGCGTGACCTGTTCCTAAGCTTCGAGGAAGTCATCCAGAAGGCCTACTTCGGCCAGGTATCGCTCTCCAGCACCGGCTTCTACCGCACGCCGAAGATTTTCTATGACCGTGACAAGGCCGCCGGCCGTCCTTTCTACTACTTCGCCTACGGCGCAGCCTGTTCGGAAGTAATAGTCGATACCCTGACCGGTGAGTACAAGATGCTGCGCACCGACATCCTGCATGACGTGGGTGCCTCGCTGAACCCGGCCATCGACATCGGCCAGGTTGAAGGCGCATTCGTTCAGGGCATGGGTTGGCTGACCATGGAAGAGCTGGTGTGGAACGGCAAAGGCAAGCTGATGACCAACGGCCCGGCCAGCTACAAGATCCCCGCCATCGCCGATATGCCGCTGGACCTGCGTGTGAATCTGGTGGAAAACCGCAAGAACCCGGAAGACACCGTGTTCCACTCCAAGGACGTCGGTGAGCCGCCGTTTATGCTCGGCATCGCCGTGTGGTGTGCGATCAAGGACGCTGTGGCCAGCCTGGCTGACTACCGCGTACAACCGAACATCGACGCTCCGGCAACTCCTGAGCGTGTGCTCTGGGGTGTGGAGCAGATGAAAAAACTCCAGCAACCCGCCAAGTCAGCAGCCGCCGTAGAAGCGCAACCGGCGTAACGCAATCCGCCTGGGTGGCCATCCATCCAGGCGCTGCATAAACAGGTGTACAACAATGACAAAACACACCGAAACGAAACCGCAAACACCGCGACCGATTCCGGTACCGATACTGGACCCGTCGCCGAGCAACTGGCGCTTACCGCGCCCCGGACAACTGCCACCTACCTGGAGGCTGAGCAAATGAGCTGGATCAGCGCCCTCGCCGAACTGCAGCAGCAAGGTCAGCCTTGCGTGCTGGTGACCATCATCGAAGAGCGCGGCTCAACCCCGCGCAATGCGGGCTCGAAAATGGTGGTCACCGCTGACCGCATCTTCGAAACCATCGGTGGCGGTCATCTGGAATTCAAGGCGATGGAGCTGGCCCGCGAAATGCTCAGCAGCCGCAGCCAGGACACCCGTCTGGAGCGCTTCAGCCTGGGTGCCAGCCTCGGCCAATGCTGTGGCGGCGCCACCGTGCTGCTGTTCGAACCGATGGGCCAACCGCAGGCGCAGATCGCTGTATTCGGCGCCGGTCACGTCGGCCGTGCCCTGGTGCCGCTGCTCGCCAGCCTGCCGTGCAAGGTGCGCTGGATTGATTCGCGGGAAAACGAATTCCCCGAGCAGATCCCCACCGGGGTGGACAAGGTGGTCAATGAAGAGGTGATCGACGAGATCGAGCGCATGCCCGCTGGCAGCTACTTTATCGTCATGACCCACAACCACCAGCTCGATCTGGAGCTGACTGCAGAGATCCTCAAGCGCAACGATTTTGCCTACTACGGGCTGATCGGCTCGCAGACCAAACGCGCCAAGTTCGAACACCGCCTGCGTGATCGCGGCTTTGACCCGGTTGTGGTGGCGCGCATGCGTTGCCCCATGGGCCTGGCCGAGGTTAAAGGCAAGTTGCCGGTAGAAATTGCCGTATCGATCGCCGGCGAAGTGATCGCCACCTATAACGCCGCCTTTGGCCAAGAGAGCAAAAAGGGCCAGCCCAGCGTTGCCAAGCTGCTGCCCGCCTCTCGCCGCACCCAGGCCTGACTATATGCTCAGGCGCCCGCGCGTCTGAGCGACCAAATCCATTGATTGAGATAAGCGTTACATGACTAGCCCAGTGAAAGCCTATCGCGCCGCCATCCTGCACAGCATTGCCGACCCTGCCGTGGTGGGCATTGAGCAATCCTATGAGTATTTCGAAGACGGCCTGCTGATCATCGACAACGGCCGGGTGGCCAAAGTCGGCCACGCCGCCGACCTGCTGCCCAGCCTCAAGGGCGTGGAAATCACCGAATACCGCGACGCGCTGATCACCCCCGGTTTTATCGACACGCATATCCACTACCCGCAAACCGGGATGATCGCCTCCTACGGCGAACAACTGCTGGATTGGCTGAACACCTACACCTTCCCCACCGAGCAGCAGTTCGCCGACAAGGCCCACGCCGCTGACGTGGCCGGCATCTTCCTGAAAGAATTGCTGCGCAACGGCACCACCACCGCGCTGGTGTTTGGCACCGTGCACAAACAATCGGTCGATGCCTTCTTCGAAGCCGCCGAAGCGCTGAACCTGCGCATGATCGCCGGCAAGGTGCTGATGGACCGCAATGCTCCCGATTACCTTACCGACACCCCGGAATCCGGCTACGCCGACAGCAAAGAG
>JBIHZW010000413.1:0-2540 GCA_044240245.1 Pseudomonas sp.
GAACAAGGAGTGGGGCGACATCACCATGAAAGTGGGCATGGCCGCCATGAAAGACCGTGAAGAAGTCGGTGCCGCTTCGGTGGATTACCTGATGTACTCCGGTTACGTCTGCCTGGCTTACTTCTGGGCTGACATGGCTCGTCTGGCTGCCGAGAAGATCGCTGCTGGCGCTGAAGACGAGGCTTTCTACAAAGCCAAGCTGCAGACTGCCAACTTCTACTTCGCTCGCATCCTGCCGCGCACCCGTGCGCACGTTGAAGCCATGCTGTCTGGCGCCAACAACCTGATGGACATGGCCGAAGAAGACTTCGCCCTGGGCTACTAAGCCTTAGTCCTTTCCAGGTCTAAAAAACCGCTGCCCCTTGGGGTGGCGGTTTTTTTATGGCGAATTAAAAGTCCCAAGCAACTTGTCGAATTGCCTGTCAGGTTCCGTGCGAAACACTCTCGTTACAGGCAAACTGCGCGACGTTATCCACTTTTCATCGCTGTGTGGAGCCCGTCTTGTCGCGTCTTGCTGCTGTGCGCTTCAGCCATTTTCTGCCTTCACTGCTGCTTCTATTCAGTGGCTTGCTGTTGGCGCGGCTGGCGGTGCTGAGCGAGTTTTTCACCTCGCTGTTCAATGTGCTGCCAACCCTGCTTCTATTGCTCGGAGGCGCGTTCTGTCTGGTGTATGGCCGTCAGCGCGAGGTGTTTCTGCTGCTGACGCTGTACCTCGGCTACTTTTTGCTCGATAGCCAGGTCGATCATTTTCGCGCCTCGGGGCAGGTGCGCAGCGATGCGGCGCTGATCTTTCATCTGTGCAGCCTGCTGCTGCCGCTGCTCTATAGCCTGTATGCCGCCTGGCAGGAACGTACCCATCTGTTGCAGGACCTGATCGCTCGGGCCGCAGTTCTGCTGGCAGTCGGTGCGGTGGCGGTGGGGCTGGCGCAGCGCTTTCCCGAGGCGTTGCTGCACTGGCTATCGCTGGTGCGCTGGCCGGCGCTGCAGGTCGAGTGGCTGGCGCTGGTGCAGCTGGCCTATCCGGTATTTTCCCTCGGTCTGATTCTGCTGGTGGTGCAGTACTTGCGCGCGCCACGGCCGCTGCATGCAGCCCAGCTGCTGGGGCTGTGCGGCCTGCTGTGGATGCTGCCGAACACTTTTATCCTGCCCAATGCGCTGAATGTGATGAGCAGCCAGATCATGCTGATCCTGGTTGCCGCCGTTGCGCACGAGGCTTATCAGATGGCTTTCCGTGACGAACTTACCGGCTTGCCGGGACGCCGCGCCTTGAATGAGCGCCTGCAGCGTCTGGGTCGCAGTTATGTGATCGCCATGGCCGATGTCGATCACTTCAAGAAATTCAACGACACCCACGGCCACGATGTCGGCGATCAGGTGCTGCGCCTGGTCGCCGCTCAGCTGCGCAAGATCGGCGGCGGGGGCAAGGCCTACCGCTATGGCGGCGAGGAATTCACCCTGGTGTTCCCCGGCAAGACCCTCGACGAGTGCCTGCCGCACCTTGAAGTGATACGCCAGGCCATAGAGACCTATCGCATCCAGCTGCGCGATAAACAGCAGCGCCCGCAGGACGATAAACAGGGCAGGACGCGGCGGGTCGGCAGTGCGGCCAATCAGGTGTCGGTGACGGTGAGCATGGGCGTGGCCGAGCGCGGGCTGGAGCAACGCAGCCCGGAAGAGGTGCTCAAGGCCGCAGACCAGGCGCTGTATAACGCCAAGAGCGCCGGGCGTAACTGCGTGCGCAGTTATGGCCAGCGGCGCGGGGCGGTCAAGCTGGAAGCTTCGCGCAACTGAGGCTGCCGGCGAATGGCAGTGTATTCAGCATCTGCACTGTGATTGTTGAGGCGGCGCGTGAGCCGTAGCGTAGGGGGCTAATCCACGCTCTAGCTGACGGAGATGCCAGCATGCCCGAGTACAAAGCCCCCCTGCGCGATATGCACTTTCTGATCGACGAGGTCTTCGACTTTCATGCTGGCTACGCCGCGATGGGGGCCAGCGACGCCACCCCGGATATGGTCAGCGCGATCCTCGCCGAGGGTGCGAAGTTCTGTGAGCAGGTGCTGGCTCCGCTGAATCGCTCTGGCGATGAAGAGGAATGCCAGATCAACGACGGCGTGGTAACCACGCCCAAGGGTTTCAAGGAAGCCTTTGCCCAGTACGTCGAAGGCGGCTGGAATGGCCTGGCGGCGGACCCGGCCTACGGCGGCCAGGGTCTGCCGCATTCCCTCGGGCTGCTGATCGGGGAAATGGTCGGCGCGAGCAACACCTCCTGGGGCATGTACCCCGGCCTGACCCACGGCGCGATGTCGGCGATCCACGCCCACGGCACCGAAGCGCAGAAGCAGACCTACCTGAGCAAGCTCACCGAAGGCAGCTGGACCGGCACCATGTGCCTGACCGAAGCTCACTGCGGCACCGACCTCGGCCTGATCAAAACCCGCGCCGTGCCTCAGGCCGACGGCAGCTATGCGGTCAGCGGCAGCAAGATCTTTATCTCTGCAGGCGAGCACGATATGAGCGAGAACATCGTGCACCTGGTGCTG
>JBIHZW010000263.1:0-5299 GCA_044240245.1 Pseudomonas sp.
CTGACTGGCGTGCCAACAACAATATCGCCGAGTCGATCTTCCAGCAGCTGCGCAGCGAGCGCTTTCCCGAACCGAGCTGGCTGGTCTCCAGCCCCGGCACCGGCGGCACGCTGGCGACGCTGGGGCGCTATGTGCGCTACCGCCGCCACAGCACCCAGGTGTTGTGCGCCGATGCTGAACGTTCGGTGTTTTTCGATTACTACCGCACCGGTGATGCCAGCCTGTGCCTGAACCATGGTTCGCGCATCGAAGGCATTGGTCGGCCACGGGTTGAAGCGTCCTTTCTGCCGTCGGTGATCGATGCCATGTGCAAAGTGCCGGATGCCTTGTCGTTGGCCGCCATGCATTACCTGGCGCAGCGCCTGGGCCGGAAAGTGGGCGGCTCCAGCGGGACCAATCTGATTGGCGCGCTATTGGTGGCGCAGCGTATGGTCGCGGCGGAGGAATCCGGTTCGGTGGTGGCGATTCTCTGCGATGGCGGCGAGCGCTATGCCGACACCTACTACGATCAGGCCTGGCTTAGCGCTCAAGGCTTTGACCTGACAGGGTTAATCGCCGCGGTGGCAGATTGCGCGGAGCGCGGCGTCGCCTTGCCAGCTGACTTGCCCACGGCAGGAATGTAGATGGATAACCTGCGCATTCGCCAGGCTCTGGCTGCCGATATCGACGACCTCTGTGCGCTGATTTTCGAGCACGGACCGAATCCCCGGAACCATCTGCCACCTACCGAGGTGACAGCCCATCTACAGCAGATTGCCGACGGTTCGGTGTCGGCATTGCTGGCCGAGCGCGGCGGTGAGCTGCTGGGGTTTGTCAGCTACCAGCACTCGCGGCATTTTGCCCGCTACCAGCCGCCAGTGCGCCGCGATCTGCAGCATGCCTATATCTGCGAGGCGGTCACCCATCGCGCAGTTGCCGGGCAGGGCTTGGGCTCACGCTTGCTCAAACAGGTGGTTGCTGTGCTGGCGGAGCAGGGCGTTGTCGATATCTATATCGATCGCCATGAAGAGAACGCCGCCTCTGCCGGGATGATGCGCAAGGTGGGGTTTGTCGAGATCGAAACCTACGCCGACCCCGAGCGCCGTCCCAATGGTTCGCGGCGCACCACGGTCTGTTGTTTGCGTCTGCAGGATTCGCTGGCTGCTTGCTAGCCGCCGGGCAAGCCGTGCTGGTCTAGAGTCACTGCTGTGGGTGGGCGTACCCCGCGCCCCGAATGCAGCAGGAGAAATGCCATGGGAACTGTGCGCAGCTGCTTGCACATGCTGCTGTGGTCAGCCGTTTGGCTGAGCGTACCGGCGCTGGCTGCCGATGATACAGCGGGGTCGAAGGACCATCCGCTGCTGTCACGCTACCCCAACTCGCATATCGTCGAGTACGAGCAGAACTACAACGCCGCGCAGTTCGCCACTGGCACTCAGGACGGCGTACCGCAGCGCCAGACCGTGGAAGGTGATGCCACGCAGATTCGCTATTTCCACAACGCGGTAGACAATCAGCCGAGCCCGCTGCAGCTGCTGCGCAACTACCAGAACGCGATCAAGTCGATCGGCGGCGAAGTGGTTTACGAGCGCCTGCCGCAGGATGGCGATGGCGGCGAAACCACGCTGAAGGTCACGACCGGTGGTAAGGAGGTGTGGGTGCGCCTCGAGCCGGAAATTTTCAGCGCGCCGACCCAGAGCTACAAACTGGTGATCGTTGAAGTGGCGGTCATGCAGCAGGTGGTCAGCGCCAACCAGTTGCTCGATGAGCTCAATCGCAACGGCTTTATCGCCCTGTATATCAACTTCGATACGGGCAAAGCCGAGCTCAAGGCCGATGGTCAGGCCACGGTGGCGGAGATTGTCAGCATGCTGAAAGCCGCGCCGGCTCTACGTCTGGCCATCGAAGGCCATACCGACAGTCAGGGCCAGGCCGAGGCCAACAAGCTGTTGTCCGAACAGCGCGCGCAGAGCGTGATGAACGCCATAGTAGCCGCCGGTATCGAGGCGCAGCGGTTGACTGCCGCAGGTTTCGGTCAGGAGCGGCCAGTGGCGGACAACCGCAGCGAAGAAGGGCGGGCGAAGAATCGCCGGGTCGAGTTGGTCAAGCTCTAGCCCCCATGCTGCCTGTCTTGCAGGCAGCATGGGAGTAACCTCTTAGACAGGTTCGGCAATCCCCAGCATGTCGCGAATCAGCGCTTCGGCCACGCGAATGCCATCAACCCCGGCGGAGAGAATACCGCCGGCGTAACCCGCGCCTTCCCCGGCCGGGTACAGGCCGCGGACGTTCAGGCTCTGCATATCCGCGCCACGGGTGATGCGCAGTGGCGAGGACGTGCGGGTTTCGATGCCGGTCAGCACTGCGTCATGCAGGTCGAAGCCTTTGATCTGCTTGCCGAAGGCCGGCAGTGCTTCGCGGATGGCCTCGATGGCAAAGTCCGGCAGCGCCAGGGCCAAGTCACCGAGCTTGATACCCGGTTTGTACGACGGCTCGACGCTGCCCAGTTCCGTGGACGGTTTGCCCGCGATAAAGTCTCCGACCAATTGCCCCGGTGCTTCGTAGGTGCTGCCGCCGAGCAGATAGGCCTGGGATTCCAGGCGCTCCTGCAGCTCTACACCGGCCAGTGGACCGCCCGGATAATCATGCTCCGGTGTGATGCCGACAACGATGCCGGCGTTGGCATTGCGCTCGTTGCGCGAGTACTGGCTCATGCCGTTGGTCACCACGCGGTTCGGCTCCGAGGTGGCGGCTACCACCGTGCCGCCCGGGCACATGCAGAAGCTGTAGACCGAGCGACCGTTCTTGGCGTGATGCACCAGTTTGTAATCCGCAGCGCCGAGCTTGGGGTGACCGGCGTATTTGCCCAGGCGTGCGCGGTCGATCAGGCCTTGCGGGTGCTCGATACGAAAGCCCACTGAGAACGGCTTGGCCTCCATAAAGACCTCGCGCTTGTGCAGCATGCGGAAGGTGTCACGCGAGCTGTGGCCCAGGGCCAGAATCACCTGGCGGCTGAGAATCTGCTCGCCACCGTCGAGCACCACGCCCTTGAGCTGCCCGTCTTCGATCAGCACATCGCTGACGCGCTGCTGAAAGCGTACTTCGCCGCCCAGCGCCTTGATTTCCTCGCGCATGGTGGCGACCACGCCGGTAAGGCGGAAGGTGCCGATATGCGGCTTGCTGACGTAGAGAATCTCGTCCGGCGCGCCTGCTTTGACGAACTCATGCAGCACCTTGCGCCCGTAATGCTTGGGGTCCTTGATCTGGCTGTACAGCTTGCCGTCGGAGAAGGTGCCGGCACCGCCTTCGCCGAACTGCACGTTGGACTCGGGGTTGAGCACGTTCTTGCGCCACAGGCCCCAGGTGTCTTTGGTGCGTTGGCGCACTTCGGTGCCGCGTTCCAGAACGATGGGCTTGAGTCCGGCCTGGGCGAGAATCAGCGCGGCGAAAATTCCGCACGGGCCAAAGCCGACTACCAGCGGACGCTCTGCGAGGTTCTCCGGCGCCATGCCGACTGGTTTGTAGGCGGTATCCGGGGTGACGCTGATATGCCGGTCATCGCTGAACTTGGCCAGCAACGCCGCTTCATCGCGCAGCTCGCAGTCGATGGTGTAGATAAAGTGCATTTCAGTGGATTTTTTGCGCGCATCGTAGCTGCGCTTGAACAGGCTGAAGTCGAGCAGCTCGCTGTCGGCAATCCCCAGGCGCTGGACGATGGCCGGGCGCAGAGCCTCGTCGGGATGATCGAGGGGCAGCTTGAGTTCGGTGATACGAAGCATGAGGGACGATCCACTTTCAGGGCCGGAGGCAACCCGGCAGCTTTTAAAAGGCGGCGATTATACGCCTGATCTCCGGCTAAAGGCCGCCGCCGATCAACGGCAGCGGTCCGTCATGTAGTAGCACTCAACCCTAAGTGCTAGCGCGCCTCAGGCTTTACCCAGGCCAGCATCACATCAAGCATGCGGTTGGCGAAGGCCCACTCGTTGTCATACCAGGCCAGCACTTTCACCAGATCACCCTGCACGCGGGTGTGGCTGAGGTCGACCACGCAGGACACTGGGTAGCCATTGAAGTCGCTGGACACCAATGCCAGCTCGTTGCACTCCATCACCCCTGGGGGCAACTGCAAGGCGCCGGCCTGCAGCGCGGCGTTGATCGCTTCGCGGCTGGTCGGGCGTTCGCTGGTAAAGGTCAGATCGACCAGTGACACGTTGGGCGTCGGTACGCGTATCGACAAACCATCCAGACGGCCGATTAGCTCCGGCATCACCAGGCCGATGGCCTTGGCCGCACCGGTGCTGGTGGGGATCATCGACAGCGCGGCGGCGCGGGCGCGGTAGAGGTCGCTGTGGGTCTTGTCCAGCAGGTTCTGGTCATTGGTGTAGGAGTGGATGGTGTTGACCAGCCCCTGACGAATGCCCACGGCCTCATGCAGGACCTTGGCCATCGGTGCAAGGCAGTTGGTGGTGCAGGAGGCGTTGGAAACGATCTGCTGATCACCCAGTAGTTGGTGATTCACGCCGTAGACCACGGTCAGGTCGGCGCTGTCCAGCGGGTGCGAGAGCAGCACGCGCGGGCTGCCGGCGCTGATGTGTTGTTCGACCTGGGCGCGCTTCTTCAGCTTGCCGGTGCATTCGAGCACCAGATCCACCGCGTGCTCACGCCAGGGCAGATTGGTCACTTCGCGTTCACGCAGCAGCTGGATCGGGTGGCCGTTTACCAGCAAGGTATCGCCGTCCAGGCTGATATCCCCAGGAAAGCGGCCGAAGGTGGAGTCGAAGCGGGTAAGGTGGGCGAGGGTGCTTTGTTCGCCCAGGTCATTGATCGCGGTGAGGTGGATCTTCTGCTCCAGTTTGCGCTCGAACAACGCGCGCACCAGGCAGCGACCGATACGTCCATATCCATTGATAGCAATGCGCAGCATAACGATATCCCTTTGGCTGTCTTCCCTTGCAGCTTAGGCCAATCGTCTGCCGCTCGGCTGATCTATCTCAGCTATCTGATTGCTAATCGTTGCGCGCGCCGCCGAGGTAGGCACAGCCCCGCAGCACTTCACCATTAAGGCGCAACTCGGCGCTCAGGTGCTGCACCGCGCCACTCATGCCGTCAACGCAGCGCTGGCGGGCGACCCACAGATCCAGGCGTTGGCCGTTGGCTTCGCTGGTGAGGTTGAGGCGGCCTTCGGGCAATTGCTCTTCCAGGTACGGCAGCGCCTGTGGCTCCTGGCCTGGACGATTGAGGATCAGGCCCTGATTGCTTACCGCGATATTCCAGTCCGGCTCATGGCCGCTGGCACGCAGGATGGTGCGGGCGAAGTTGATAT
>JBIHZW010000335.1:0-3706 GCA_044240245.1 Pseudomonas sp.
TGGCCTTCAGCCTGTACGCGGTACACCTGGCTCGGCACGAACTGGCCATCGACACCTTTCTGCGCATTGGCCTGCAGCTGGCCGCGCATATCGACATACAGCGTTGCGTGGCCATCGCCGAACAGCGTGCTGGCATCGCTGCTCAGCTCGGCGGCGCTGTCTTCCTTGAGGATAAACTGACGTTGTTCCTGGCAGGGGCGAAACAGCAACTGGCCCGCGTTCAGGCTCAGCTCGCCTTGCATGCGCGTCTGCTCGATCACCGGCTCGGCGGGTTTGTCGGTAAACACCTGGCAGCTGGCGAGTAGTGGCAACAAGGCAAAGCAAAAAGGGCGGCTGAAACGCATCGTGGCACTCCTGAAAAGTGCGCTCACGTTACCTAGGCCCCTGGCGTATCACAAGGGCATGCCGCCACTGGCGGCGGCATTTTCAGCCGCGTTGGGCACAGCAGTCAGGGCGGCAAAGCCTGCTGACTGACGTGCCCGGAGGGTTAGTCAGTCTTGATGGTGGTCGTGGGGCCATTGGTCTTGACCGACTCAATACCGCCCTCACGGCTGGCTGCAGCCTTGTACATCTGGCTGGTGCCAATTACCTGATGGTTGGCCGCCTTGAGGTTGAAGTAGAAGCGCCCATCACTGGCATCCTTGCGCTCGTAACGCTCATCGGCGGGCGCATTTTTCTGCACCGAAGCAATGCCACCTTCGGCAGCCGCGCGGGTCTCATACTGCTCGCTGCGCAAAATCACCTCGGCATTACCTGCCTTCAACACGAAAAAGAATTGGCCTTTGTCGTTCTTCGAAAGTTCATACCAACCAGCCATGGCGGCCTCCATCAGTAAAAAGGGAAGGGGTAGAACAGCGATCACCGCAACTGTGCGTATGTGATCGACCGGCAAAAGCATAGCAAGGGCATGTGACAGTGCTCGGTGATCAGCGACTGATGCCATTAGCCTGAATTGAGCAGCCGCAACAGGCGCGGTTACGTCAGGAGTGGCAGCGCGGGCTTTGATGCGCAGCAGGTGGCGTGAAATCTGCATCTAGGCGCTATCCGCCGGTTTTTTGTCACCGGCTGCGGGAGAAGCGTGATGCGTAGTCTGTTGCTGATAGTAGGTATGGTGCTGCTGAGCGGCTGCATGAAGGCCAGTGATCTGGCGGATGAAGCGATTTATCAATTGCGCGATGTCGGCGTGCTCGACCATAGCCAGACGCGGCGCGCCAGCTCGTGGCGCTTGCAGGCCGATTCGTTCATTTATATCGCCCAGGGCCATTTCGTGCCGCCGGGCTCAGCCTATCCGCGGCCCAATGTGGTGGCCGAAGAGGCCTACAAGGGCTTTATCGAGTATTTCCCCATGGTCCGTCGCGCCAAGGCGCCGCTAGGGTTGGAGGAGTCTCTTGCTGCGGCTCGTGAAGCCGGGGCGCATTACCTGCTGTACAGCCGCTTTGCCTATGCCGATGACCGCATCGGCACGGTGGAGGAGTGGGAGGACCAGGAGGCGCTGGATCGCCTGGGCACTGACCGCGGGGTGATTCAGTTGATGCTGATCGAGACCAATACCCGCTATTTGGTCGATACCACGCGTATTCGTAGCCGCGGAGGCTTCCTGACGCTTTATGATGCCAAGCCTGAGGACCTGATCGGTCCGGCGCTGCAGGATTACGCGCGGCGTTTGTTGGGCTTGGGGCATTGATTGATGACTGATTCAGGCAAGGCCGGTGATCTGCTGGCACAAATACCCAAAGGCGAAGGCAAAGGGTTGCCGCCGGTGCACCTGTGGAACCCGACGTTCTGCGGTGATATCGACATGCGTATCGCCCGCGACGGCACCTGGTATTACCTGGGTACGCCGATCGGCCGTAAGCCGATGGTCAAGCTGTTCTCCACCATCATTCGCCGTGATGGCGATAAATACGTGCTGGTGACACCGGTGGAGATGGTCGGCATCCAGGTGGATGACGCGCCCTTTGTGGCGGTCAGCCTGCAGGTGGAAGGTGAGGGCGAGGCGCAGGTATTGCGTTTTGTCACCAATGTCGAGGATGAGGTGGTGGCGGGTAGCGAGCACCCGTTGCGGGTCGAGCTGGACGCCCTGACTGAGGAGCCCGCACCTTATGTGCATGTGCGGACTAATCTCGAGGCGCTGATCCACCGCAATGTGTTTTATCAGCTGGTCGAGCTGGCGGTGCCGCGCGAGATCAATGGCAAAACCTGGCTGGGTGTCTGGAGCAGTGGTGAATTCTTCCCCATCGGCCCGCAGCCGGACTGATCTTCTCTTCCGGTAGCGGTTGAATCTAGCGCAATAAAAAAGGCTCCCGAGGGAGCCTTTTTTGCTTCTTACATATTGGGGTAGTTAGGCCCGCCGGTGCCTTCAGGGGCCACCCAGTTGATGTTCTGGGCGGGGTCCTTGATGTCACAGGTTTTGCAGTGCACGCAGTTCTGCGCGTTGATCTGGAACTTCTGCTCGCCATCTTCCTTGGTGACGATTTCGTAAACGCCGGCCGGGCAATAGCGCTGTGCTGGCTCGTCGTACATTGGCAGGTTCTTGCCGAGCGGAATGCTTGGGTCGGTGAGCTTCAGGTGGCAGGGTTGTTCCTCTTCATGGTTGGTGTTGGAGAGGAATACCGAGCTGAGTTTGTCGAAGCTGAGTTTGCCGTCCGGTTTCGGGTAGGCAATCTTCTGCGCCTCTGCTGCCGGCTTCAGGCAGGCGTAATCGGGCTTGGTATCGTGCAGGGTGAAGGGGATCTTGCCACCGAAGATGTTCTGGTCGAGCCAGTTGAAGCCGCCACCAACCAGTGG
Source organism: Pseudomonas sp. (assembly GCA_044240245.1). Classification (GTDB taxonomy): domain Bacteria; phylum Pseudomonadota; class Gammaproteobacteria; order Pseudomonadales; family Pseudomonadaceae; genus Aquipseudomonas. The sequence continues at coordinate 2,788 of JBIHZW010000335.1, forward strand.
GCCGAACTTGTGCAGCGCAGGGCCGAAGTTACGGCTGCGGAACAGCTCGTCGTACAGCCAGCTGGCCTTGAATGCGTCGACGTAGCCGGTCAGCTGGTCGCCGCCTTCCTTGCCTGCAAACAGCGCGTCAGCCACGGCGTCAGCAGCGAGCATGCCGGACTTCATGGCGGTGTGGCTGCCCTTGATCTTGGCGAAGTTCAGGGTGCCGAGGTCGCAACCGATCAGGGCGCCGCCGTTGAAGACCATCTTCGGCAGCGAGTTGAGGCCGCCTTTGCAGATGGCGCGGGCACCGTAAGCGACGCGCTTGCCGCCTTCCAGGTACTGAGCGATCACTGGGTGGTGCTTGTAGCGCTGGAACTCATCGAACGGCGACAGGTGCGGGTTGCTGTACGACAGGTCGACGATCAGACCGACTACCACCTGGTTGTTTTCCAGGTGATAGAGGAAGGAGCCGCCAGTGTTTTCGCTGGCGACGATATCCAGCGGCCAGCCGGCGGTGTGCACCACCAGGCCTTGCTCGTGCTTGGCCGGGTCGATGTCCCAGATTTCCTTGATGCCGATGCCGTAATGCTGAGCATCGGCTTCGGAGTCGAGGTCGAATTTCTTGATCAGCTGCTTGCCGATATGGCCACGGCAGCCTTCGGCGAACAGCGTGTACTTGGCGCGCAGTTCCATGCCTGGGGTGTAGTAACCCTCTTTCGGGTGACCTTCGCGGTCGACACCCAGATCGCCAGTGAGAATGCCGTAGACCGCGCCTTCTTCGTTGATCAGCGCTTCCTGAGCGGCGAAGCCTGGGTAGATTTCTACGCCGAGGTTTTCCGCCTGCTGCGCCAGCCAGCGGCACAGGTTGCCCAGGGAAATGATGTAGTTGCCATGGTTGTGCATGGTCTTGGGCACGAAGAAGTCCGGAACCTTGGTG
>JBIHZW010000415.1:0-2539 GCA_044240245.1 Pseudomonas sp.
TGTCTTCGTAGGCCGGGCCAATACCACGACCGGTGGTGCCGATCTTGGCATCACCACGGGCTTTCTCACGAGCCTGATCGAGGGCTACGTGGTACGGCAGGATCAGCGGGCAGGACGGGCTGATACGCAGGCGCTCGCGCACCGGCACGCCTTTCTCTTCCAGCTTGATGATTTCACGCATCAGCGCATCGGGCGCAACCACCACGCCGTTGCCGATCAGGCACTGCACGTTTTCGCGCAGAATACCGGAGGGGATCAGGTGCAGAACGGTTTTTTCGCCGTCGATCACCAGGGTGTGGCCAGCATTATGACCACCCTGGTAACGCACAACAGCTGCAGCCTGTTCGGTCAGCAGGTCGACGATCTTGCCCTTGCCTTCATCGCCCCACTGGGTGCCCAGGACTACGACATTCTTACCCATAACACTAACCCTCTTCGCAAACTTGATGCCGGCCATAGCCGACGGAAACTTTTCGCACGACCGCTCAGGCTGTCAACGCAGCCAACTGCCAGCGGCCATCACGCAACAGCAACTGACGATCACAGCCTGCAGCCTCGGCGTCAGCCGCGACCTGCCCAGGCAGCGCCTGAACTACGCGCTGACCTTCCTGGCGCAAGCGCACAATCGCCTGCCACAAAAACACATCATGATTATCCGGAGCCCAGATACCGGCAGGCTCTTCACCCAACTGCATCTGCCCAAGGCTTACCAGGGTTTTCAGGTCGGTGGAGAAGCCTGTCGCCGGACGCGCCCGGCCAAAATCGGCGCCGATGTCGTCATAACGACCGCCCTGGGCGATGGCATAACCCACACCCGGGACAAAGGCCGCGAACACCACACCGGTGTGGTAGTGATAGCCGCGCAGCTCGCCCAGATCGAAGTACAGCGGTAATTCCGGGTAGCGCAAGCTCAGCGCATCGGCAATCGCCATCAAGTCATCCAGCGCCGCATGCACATCGTCCGGCGCATCGACCAGGCACGCCTGAGCCAGGTCCAGCACCTCACGACCACCGCACAACTCACTGAGTGCGCGCAGCATCTTGCGCAGGTCATCCGGCAAGGCTTCGGTCAGCTCAACGACCTCATCCATCGCCTTGCGCTGCAGCGCATCGAACAGCTGCTGCTCGACCTCGCCAGAAAGCTCGGCGGCGCGCGCCAGACCGCGATAGATGCCGACATGGCCAAGGTCCATGTGCACATCCGGCACCGCAGCCAGCTCAAGGGTGTTGACCAGCAGGCTGATCACTTCCACATCGCTGGCCGGACTAGCGTCGCCATACAGCTCGGCGCCCAGCTGAATCGGGCTGCGCGACGTAGTCAGCGCACGCGGCTGAGCATGCACCACGCTACCGGCGTAGCAGAGACGGCTCGGCCCCTCGCGACGCAGGGTATGCGCATCAATGCGCGCCACCTGCGGCGTGATGTCGGCACGAAAGCCCATCTGCCGGCCGGACAGCGGATCGGTCACCTTGAAGGTGCGCAGATCCAGGTCCTGGCCCGCGCCAGTCAGCAGCGATTCCAGGTACTCGATATGCGGGGTGACCACAAATTCATAGCCCCAGCGCTGGAACAGATCCAGCACCTGGCGGCGCGCCACTTCAATACGCCCTGCGTACGGCGGCAGTACTTCTTCGATGCCATCTGGCAGCAGCCAGCGGTCTACCGTTGCCATTTCGCCATTCCCCTCTTGAACCGGGCGGCACAAGCCTTCAGTGAAGCCAATAAAGGACGGTTGTTCCCAGCAGCATGCTGGCCAACCCCAGCAGACGCAGCTGCCTATCAGACAACTGCATCAGTTGTAAAAGCGTGTCACGCCAATGGCGCGGACACAGGAAGGGCAGGATGCCTTCCAGCACCAGCACGAGACACAACGCGATGCCTAATTCCTGCCACATGCTTCCCACAGACGCAAAAAAGCCGGGATTTTCCCGGCTGCCGCATGATACCACGTTTTCCACAAGGATCACCCCGGCGACTGCCCGCCGGGGTGATGACTTAAGGCTTGGACTTCTCCAGATAGCGGAAGAAGTCACTGCTCGGATCCAGCACCAGCACATCACGCTTATCGGCGAAGCTCTCGCGATAAGCCCTCAGGCTGCGATAGAACGAATAGAACTCCTGGTCCATACCATATGCTTTGGAGTAGATCGCAGCGGCCTGGGCATCACCCTCACCGCGCAGCTCTTCAGCCTGACGGTAAGCATCTGCCAGCAACACGCGACGCTGACGGTCGGCGTCGGCGCGAATACCTTCGGCCAGCTCCTTACCCTTGGCACGGTGCTCACGAGCCTCACGCTCACGCTCGGAGCTCATGCGATCAAACACGCTGCGGTTAACTTCCTTCGGCAGGTCGATGGCCTTGACGCGCACATCCACCACTTCGATACCCAGCTCTTTCTGCGCAGCCTTATTCAAGGAGGCGGTCACATCAGCCATCAGCGCATCGCGCTCACCGGATACCGACTCATGCAGGGTGCGCTTACCGAACTGGTCACGCAGCGACGCTTCAAGACGACGCGCCAGACGCTCGTCTGCAAT
>JBIHZW010000414.1:0-2539 GCA_044240245.1 Pseudomonas sp.
CAGGGCCTTGCTCAGGAAATGTGCATAGGCCGGGCCGCGCTCTTCTTCCTTGTACACCTCGGCAACCCCGCCCCAGAAAGGCCCACGGTCACGCGAGCCGAAGTGAAACTCGGTGATCATCAGCGGCTTGTCCAGCTGGCGCAACATGGCGAAGTCATAACCGTGCTGCGGCTCGCGGGTGTAGAAATTGAAGCTAAACACATCGCAGAAGCTCGCACAGGCATTCACCGCTTCGGGGATGCTGCTGGCGAAACGGCCGCCCAGCAGCAAGTGATTGGGCGCATGCCAGTCGAGCGAGTCGGCAATGGTCTTGAAGTAGGTGTCGGCATACAGGCGCAAGAATGCCTGCATGTCTTTCTCGATGGCCGGGAATTCGGCACTAGGCAGCGGCGCCTGAAAGCCTGGATCTTCCATCAACTCCCAGGCCGGCAGCTCGATACCCCAGGCGCGGGACAGACCATTTTGATTGCGATACTTGTCACGCAGCTGTTTGAGGAATGCGCGTTTGGCCGGTACATCGGTGGTCAGACGCAGCGTGGCGTACGCCAGGGCATAACGGCCATTGGGATCATCCGCAGGACCTGCCCAGGCCAATTCGTTATCGGCGAAATAGCCGAGCAGCCAGGGATTGTCGCGGTGATCACGCGAGGCAATCGCCACAGCGCGCTCGGTGGCCATGGCAAAGCGCGGGTCGAACGGATCAGGCATCGCGCCCCACCAATCGACGCCGGTGCTGATGGTGGCGTAATCGCCATGAATCGACAGCGGAATACTGAACGGCATGCGCGTATCGCCGCCAAAGGCAGGCTCGCTCCAGTTCCCCAGGGTATTGAAACCCCAGGCCTGCAGACGATCCTGGCTCAGCGTGCGCCAGGCTGCGGGGTCAACCTGACCATAGCTGCGCTGCAGGTTGGCTTTGTAGAAATCGAACCAGCGCCCGCTGGCAAACGCCCGGCCCTGGTTGGCGCCGGTGTCACTGCGGCTGTCGGACGTACCGAAATAAGCCGCCAGCGCATCCCCCGGCTGCGGCAACCCGGCAAACATCGCCTCACGCCCCTCAATGTAGGTGGCGCTCTGCTGCGCGGTGACCGCATTGACGCCCAGCGAGTAGAACGGATGGCCCTCTGGCGTTATCAGGTACCAGCGGCCATCGCGCTTCTCGGTGCGAAAGAAGCCGCTCGCCTCAAACGGCATCCCACCGGTCCAGCCTGCAAACTTGTCCTGCGCAGGGCGCTCGGCCAGCCAGGTATGCAGTTGCTTCTGCTCCTGGGCCACCGCCTGCTGCAGTTGCTCGTCGTTCTTGACCTTGCCCGGCCAGTCGGCCCGCGCGTACTGGCCGTAACTGTCGACGATGCCGGCATAGGCCGCCGCCGAAAGCTTCTCGGTGCTCACGCCAAACTGGCTGATCAGAATATGCTGCGCCGCTTTCGGCTGCGGCATGGACAGGGTGACCGCGCTGACCTTGCTCAGGTCCAGCGCACCCGTGACCGTATCCGCCAACAACAGGCGCTGGCCTTTGTGCGTCCAAGGCATCGGTACGCCGGCACGCATACCCTGATCGCGGGGCGAGGCCGCCTGCAAAGGAATCAACAGGGTTTGCGCAGGGCCGGCAGGCAGGGCGATACGCGTGCTCAGTCGCTGGCCGTCAGTGCTCTCGATCAGCACATCCAGGGTCAGCGCCCAATCCATGGCGTTCTGTACGCGCAGGCTGACCAGCGCCTGCTGCGACCAGTCCCAGCTACCGTTTTGCGGGGTCAGGCGCAGGCTCGGCTGCTCGGCGGGATGGAAGGTCACTCGACGCAGCACTTCGCCTTGCGGGGTCGGCTCGCCGATGCGGTTGGGCAGATCGGCATCCTGTGTCGTGACCTGCACGGCATCCATCGGCCGAACAAAGTTGAACAGTTCCTGCTGCTCTGTGGCCATGGCCGCCCCGTAAAAACCCACGAGCGCTGATACCAGAACAGCCGTTTGCAGCCTGCGCTTAACCTTCACGAACCACACTCCCCCATTGTTTCAACCGCCTCGGGCAACACTGCCGGAGGCAAAATCCAGGCCCTGGTGCTTACCAAGGCATTATCCATGCGCCACTTGGAGCCGATAAGGCTCAACGAGTTGCTTACCAGGTGGACTGCTAACTGATTTCCCGACGAAACGGCGGCAAAGCATTGAGAATCGATTTGCCGTAGCGCTGGGTGACCACACGCCGGTCCAGCAGGGTAATAATGCCGCGATCCGCTTCGGTGCGCAGCAATCGGCCGCATGCTTGAACCAAACGCAACGAAGCATCCGGTACAGCGATTTCCATAAAGGGGTTGCCGCCGCGCGCTTCGATCCACTCGGCCAGGGCCGCTTCTACCGGATCGTCCGGTACGGCGAAGGGGATCTTGGCGATCACCACATGCTCGCAGTAGGCGCCCGGCAGATCGACACCTTCGGCAAAGCTGGCTAGGCCAAACAACACGCTTTCCTCACCGCTGTCGACCCGCGCCTTGTGCTTGTTCAGGGTTTCCTGCTTGGACAGGTTGCCCTGGATAAACAC
>JBIHZW010000139.1:0-8980 GCA_044240245.1 Pseudomonas sp.
GATGTGCAGGCTGACCAGGGCGTGGTTAACGAAGCCCTGGAAGAACTCCTGGAACAGGTCCACGTCGAAGCCGCCAACCACCGCACGGGTGAACGGCACGTGCATCTGCAGGCCCGGACGACCGGAGAAGTCGATCACCACGCGCGACAGCGCTTCATCCAGCGGCACGTAGGAATGGCCGTAACGGGTCATGCCACGCTTGTCGCCGATGGCCTTGGTGAACGCCTGGCCGAGGGTGATACCGACGTCTTCCACGGTGTGGTGGTCGTCGATATGCAGGTCGCCCTTGCACTCGATATCGAGGTCGATCAAGCCATGGCGGGCGATCTGGTCGAGCATGTGCTCAAGGAACGGCACGCCAATATCGAACTTGGCCTTGCCAGTCCCATCCAGGTTGATCGAGACCTTGATCTGGGTCTCCAGGGTATTGCGCTCGACGGATGCCGTACGTTCGGCCATCACCAGCTCCAGAAATTGCCCACGGAAAAAGGCTGGCATTATAGGCGGGCATCCGCCTGGGCGGCTACCGGCGGCGATCAGAGGTGCCGACTATCGGTTGCATAGGCTGTTAGGGCATGTTTTCCGCCCAAACGACCAGCACACCAATCACAGGATAAGCAGCGGGAAACCATGGACAGTATCGACACCCTGATTATCGGCGCAGGCGCGCTGGGCCTGGCCTGCGCAGCGCGCCTGAGCACTCCGGGGCAGAGCACCTTGATAGTCGAGGCGGAAAGCCTGATCGGCAGTCACACCTCCAGCCGCAACTCCGAGGTGATCCACGCGGGCCTGTATTACCCGCCCGGCTCGCTCAAGGCCGAACTGTGCCTGGAGGGCCGCGAACGCCTGTATGCCTGGTGCCGCAACCATCAGGTGGCGCACCGCCAGCTCGGCAAACTGCTGGTGGCAGTGGAAGTGGCGGAAATAGCCAAGCTCGAACAACTGCAGCGCAACGCCCAAGCCTGCGGCGTGCATGACCTGCAGGCCATCGAGCAGCCCCAGCTGAATGCCCTCGAACCGGCCGTACGCGGCACCTGCGCCCTGCTCTCGCCCAGCACCGGAATTATCGACAGCCACGCCTACCTGCAATCGCTGCTGGCCTCAGCCGAGAATCGTGGCGCGCAGTTGGTTCTGCACACCCGCGTCGAGCACCTCGAAGCAGACGGCGATGGCTGGATAGCTCGCGGCCAGAGCAACGGTGAGCCGTTCCAGCTGAAAGCCCAGCGAGTGATCAATGCCGGCGGCCTGTTCGCCCAGCAACTGGCCAGGCAAACCCAAGGGCTGCAGAACGTACCGCCACTGTATCTATGTCAGGGCCGCTACTTCAGCTACAGCGGCCGCTCGCCCTTCCAGCACCTGATTTATCCAATGCCGGAGGCCAACACCGCCGGCCTTGGCATCCACGCCACCCTGGACCTCGGCGGCCAGCTGCGTTTCGGCCCGGATACCCACTACCTCATGCAGATCGACTATCAGGTCGAGGAAAACCTGCGCGCGCCGTTTGCCGATGCCATCCGCCGCTACTTCCCCACCATCGACAGCGCACGCCTGGTGCCGGGTTACAGCGGTATCCGGCCGAAACTCGCGGATCCCGGGGAACCGGCCGCCGACTTCATTATCCAAACGCCCAACGAGCATGGCCTGCCAGGCCTGGTTAACCTGTTCGGCATCGAGTCGCCCGGCCTCACCGCCAGCCTGGCTATCGCCGAGCGCGTGGCGCAAGCACTGTAAGAGCCGACCTGCTGCGCGTCGGCCCTGCGGCGTTAAAAACAGACTCGGAATGCTCATGCACAAAAGTACACTCCGCTTCCTCGCCTGTTTGACCAGCCAGAGGCTGTTACTAACGTAGCGCCTTGCATGGCTCTAGCTCGCGAGTTCGTAATAAACAGGTTCTAAAAGCCGCTTGCAAAATCACCGCACAAACGGGACTGTCGGCGGTCCAGGTAAAAGCGCTGGCGCTATACTCGCCGGCTTGAATTGCTGCTCTTCACCATCCAGTTTCGAAACAAGGATTCGCACATGAAAGCGCTCGGCAAAATTCTCGGCCTGTTTTTTCTCGGGCTATTGCTGATCATCGTGGCGCTGGGCTTTGCCCTCACCCACCTGTTCGATCCCAACGATTACAAAGACGAAATCCGCCAGCTTGCCCGCGACAAGGCCAATCTGGAGCTGACCCTCGAGGGCGATATCGGCTGGAGCCTGTTCCCCTGGCTCGGCCTGGAGCTGACTGACGCCACGCTCGCCAGCCTCAACACCCCGGACAAACCTTTCGCCGATCTGCGCCTGCTCGGCCTGTCGGTGCGCGTGCTGCCGCTGCTGCGCAAAGAAGTGCAGATGAGCGATATCCGTATCGACGGCCTCAACCTCAACCTGCAACGCGACGAAAAAGGCCGCAGCAACTGGGAAGATGTCGGCAAACCGGCCAACGCCGCGACCGCAACAGCCGACGCCCCAGCAGCGAGCAGCGACAGCGCACAGACCGAAAGCTCAGCCGCCGAGCCCGGCGAAAGCAGCCAGCCGCTGAAACTGGATATCGACAGCCTGATCGTCAACAGCGCGCGCATCGACTACCACGACGCGCAGAAAGGCCGGCAATTCAGCGCCGAAAGCATCCAGCTGACCACCGGAGCGATCCGCGAAGGTGCAGGCATCCCGGTCAAACTCAGCGCCTTCTTCGGCCTCAACAAGCCAGTGCTGCGCGCCCGCAGCGAGCTGCAGGGTGAGCTGCGCTTCGACCGCGCCCTCAAGCGTTATCAGTTGGAAGACGCCAAGCTCTCAGGCGAAGTGTCCGGCGAGCCCTTCGATGGCCAGACCCTGACCTACTCGGCCCAGGGCCAGCTGCTGGTCGACCTGGCCGCCCAGGTCGCCGAATGGAACGGCCTGAAGTTCTCCGGCAACCAACTGCGTGCCCTCGGCGAGCTGAAAGTCCGCGACCTCGATAAGCAGCCAAAACTCAGCGGCGGCCTGTCCATCGCGCCGCTCAACCTGCGTGAATTCCTCGCCACCATCGGCCAGAAGTTGCCGCCGATGACTGATGATAAGACCCTCAGCCAGTTCGAGCTGGTCACCCGCCTCAGCGGCACCGACAACAGCCTGACTTTCGAAGAGCTCAAACTGACCCTCGATGACAGCCACTTCAGCGGCCAACTGGCGATTGCCGACTTCGCCAAGCAGGCCCTGCGCGTGCAGCTCAAGGGCGACCAACTGGACCTCGACCGCTACCTGCCCACACCGTCCAAGGACACCAAGGATGCCGGCGCCGCACGCAAGGCCGAGGTCAAGGCCAGCGTCGCCAGTGCCGGGCAGAGCGGCAGCACGCCGCTGCCCGATGCACCGACCCAGCACGCCTGGAGCAACAGCGAAGTGCTGCCAATCGAGACACTGCGCAAGCTCGACATGCAACTCGACCTCGGCCTGGATCAGCTCACCGCCCAGCAACAGGTGATCAGCAACTTCAGCGCCAAGGCGCAAAGCAAAGGCGGCCTGCTGACCCTGCAGGATGTGCGCGGCACTATCGGCAACGGCAGCTTCGACGCCAAGGCCAGCATCGACGTGCGCCCTGCTGTGCCACTGCTCAGCGTGCAGAAGAACCTCAGCAGCATCCCGGTTGAGCCGTTCCTGAAAAAGCCTGACCAGCCTTCACCGGTCAAAGGCCTGCTGGATTTCAAAGCCAACCTGACCACCAGCGGCAATAGCCAACGCGCCTGGGTCGATGGGCTGACTGGCGATGCCAGCTTCCTGCTTAACGACGGCATGCTGGTCGACGCCAACCTGGAACAACAGCTGTGCCGCGGCATCGCCACCCTCAACCGCAAATCCCTGAGCAGCGACCCGCGCGGCAAGGACACGCCCTTCGAAACCCTGCAAGGCAGCCTGATCCTGCGCAATGGCGTGGCCCACAACCCCGACCTCAAGGCCGTTATTCCGGGCCTGGCAGTCAGCGGCAAGGGCGATCTGGACCTGCGCATCCTCGGCCTCGATTACCGCGTCGGCATCACCATCACTGGCGATCAGCGCGAAATGCCCGACCCGGCCTGCCAGGTCAACGAGCGTTATGTCGGCATCGAATGGCCGGTACGCTGCCGCGGCCCGCTGGAAATGGGCGGCAAAGCCTGCCGCCTGGATCAGGACGGCCTGGGCAAAGTCGCCGCCAAACTGGCCGGCAACAAGCTCAACGAGAAGATCGAAGAAAAGCTCGGCGACAAGGTCAGCCCCGAGCTGAAAGACGCGCTCAAGGGCCTGTTCAACCGATGAGCCCCGAGCAGTTTTCCGCCGCTGTACTGAACTGGTACGACAGCCACGGGCGCAAGGACCTGCCCTGGCAACAGGGCATCACGCCGTACCGCGTGTGGGTCTCGGAGATCATGCTGCAGCAGACCCAGGTCAGCACCGTGCTCGGCTATTTCGACCGATTTATGGCCGCATTGCCAACGGTAAATGACCTGGCCGCAGCGCCAGAAGACGAAGTCCTACACCTGTGGACGGGCCTCGGTTACTACACCCGCGCGCGCAATCTGCAAAAGACCGCGCAGATCGTTATGCGCGAACATGCCGGTGAATTCCCCCGCAATGTCGACCAGCTCACCGAACTTCCCGGTATCGGCCGTTCCACCGCTGGCGCCATCGCAAGCCTCAGCATGGGCCTGCGTGCACCAATTCTCGACGGCAACGTCAAACGCGTACTGGCGCGCTACGTCGCCCAGGAAGGCTATCCGGGCGAGCCAAAGGTGGCCAAACAGCTGTGGGATGTGGCCGAGCGTTTTACCCCGCACGCCCGGGTAAACCACTACACCCAGGCCATGATGGATCTGGGCGCCACCCTGTGTACCCGCAGCAAACCGAGCTGCCTGCTCTGCCCGCTGAAAAGCGGCTGTCAGGCGCACCTGCTCGGCCTGGAGATCCGCTACCCGATTCCCAAACCGCGCAAGGCGCTGCCACAAAAGCGCACGCTGATGCCGATCTTCGCCAACCGCCACGGCGAGGTGCTGCTCTATCGCCGCCCGTCCAGCGGCCTCTGGGGCGGCTTGTGGAGCCTGCCCGAGCTGGACGAAGCCACCGCCATCGCCACACTGGCCAGCCGTCACACCCTGCAGCTCGGTGCACAGCGCGAGCTGAGCGGCCTGACCCACACCTTCAGCCACTTCCAGCTGGCCATCGAACCCTGGCTGATCCAGGTCGACGCCGCGCCAGCCGCCGTGGCCGAGGCTGACTGGCTCTGGTATAACCTCGCCACCCCGCCGCGCCTGGGCCTCGCCGCCCCGGTGAAAAAACTGCTGAAGCGCGCAGCCGATGCACTCGCAACCCCGAACACTGGAGAAACACCATGACCCGCACCGTACAGTGCCGCAAACACAAGCAGGAACTCCCCGGCCTGGACCGCCCACCGTATCCGGGCGCCAAAGGTGAGGACATCTTCAACAACGTCTCCAAGCAAGCCTGGGACGAATGGCAGAAGCACCAAACCCTGCTGATCAACGAACGCCGCCTGAACATGATGAACGCCGAAGACCGCAAGTTCCTCCAGGCCGAGATGGATAAATTCCTCTCCGGCGAGGAATACGCTCAGGCCGAAGGTTACGTACCGCCCAGCGAGTAACAGCAGTGCAGTTACCTGCAGGGGCGAACCGCTCCTGCAGTCATAATCCCCTCGCAAAACCTCCCCTCGCAGCTAACCGCCCGTAATAATTAAATATTTTTCAAACTCACGCTTGACACCTACCCCTCAAATCCGTCTAATAGCGCCCCGTTAGCCCGGGTAGCTCAGTCGGTAGAGCAGGGGATTGAAAATCCCCGTGTCGGCGGTTCGATTCCGTCCCCGGGCACCAAATACAGAGAAACCCCAAGAGAAATAAACCTCCTTGGGGTTTTTTCTTGCCTGCGATTTACCGCGCAACAGCTTATAAAGCCGCTGAAATTGTGCACGCGCGACAGCCAACTGCAGCCAAGCGACAGCGTGACCGGGTGAGCGCTCCCAGGCCGGTAAACGGCTTGGCGGTCAGCGAAACGCTATGCTAGCTTGACGCCTCGCCAGGAAGGCCACGCAACGCCTGAGCGCAACCGAAGAATAAGAGGACACTCCATGGCCGAGGCCACGCCCGCGCTGGAAATACGCGACCTGCATAAACGCTACGGCGACCTTGAGGTGCTCAAGGGCATCTCCCTCACCGCTCGCGACGGCGATGTGATTTCCATCCTCGGTTCTTCCGGCTCCGGCAAGTCGACCTTTCTGCGCTGCATCAATCTGCTGGAAAACCCGCACAAGGGGCAGATCATCCTCTCGGGCGAAGAGCTCAAGCTCAAAGCCGCGAAGAATGGCGACCTGGTCGCCGCCGACAGCCGCCAGATCAATCGCCTGCGCAGCGAGATCGGCTTTGTCTTCCAGAATTTCAATCTGTGGCCGCACATGAGCGTGCTCGACAACATCATCGAGGCGCCGCGCCGCGTGTTGGGGCAGAGCAAAGCCGAGGCTATCGAGGTGGCCGAGGCGCTGCTGGCCAAGGTCGGCATTGCCGATAAGCGCCACGTTTACCCGAATCAGCTTTCCGGCGGCCAGCAACAGCGCGCGGCAATCGCCCGCACTCTGGCCATGCAGCCGAAAGTCATCCTGTTCGATGAGCCCACTTCGGCCCTCGACCCGGAGATGGTACAAGAAGTGCTTAATGTGATCCGCGCACTCGCCGAAGAAGGCCGCACCATGCTGCTGGTAACACATGAAATGGGCTTTGCCCGCCAAGTGTCCAGCGAGGTGGTGTTTCTGCATCAGGGCCTGGTTGAAGAACAGGGCTCCCCGGAGCAGGTATTTGACAACCCGAACTCGGCGCGCTGCAAACAATTCATGTCCAGCAATCACTAAAACACGGAGCAACTACGCATGCAGAACTACAAGAATATCCTGCTGGCCGCTGTCGCCACCCTGGCCTTCGGCACCAGCGCCGTCGCAGCGGACAAGCTGAAACTGGGTACTGAAGGCGCTTACCCGCCGTTCAACCTGATTGACGCCAGCGGCCAGGTCAGCGGTTTTGACGTGGAAATCGGCCAGGCCCTGTGCGCCAAGATGAAGGCTGAGTGCGAAGTGGTCACCTCCGACTGGGACGGCATCATCCCGGCCCTGAACGCGAAGAAATTCGACTTCCTGATTGCCTCCATGTCGATCACCGAAGAGCGCAAGGCCGCGGTTGATTTCACCGAGCCTTACTACACCAACAAGCTGCAGTTCATCGCGCCAAAAGGCGGCGATTTCAAGACTGATAAAGCCAGCCTGAAAGGCAAAGTGATCGGTGCCCAGCGCGCCACCATCGCCGGCACCTGGTTGGAAGACAACCTCAATGGCGTGGTCGATATCAAACTGTACGACACCCAGGAAAACGCCTACCTCGACCTGGCCTCGGGCCGTCTCGATGGCGTGCTGGCTGACACCTTCGTCAACTGGGAATGGCTGAAGAGCGACGCCGGCAAAAGCTTCGAATTCAAGGGCGACCCGGTATTCGACAACGACAAGATCGGCATTGCCGTACGCAAGGGCGATGCCCTGCGCGACAAGCTGAACGCCGCACTGGCTGAGATCGTGGCTGACGGCACCTACAAGAAGATCAACGACAAATACTTCCCGTTCAGCATCTACTAAGCTGCCGGCACTGCGCCGCCCGTCCGGGCGGCGCAGGCTTCTGAGCCCCTATGAATTTCGACCTCTACGGATTCGGCCCGGCCCTGGCTGCTGGCACCCTGATGACCATCAAGCTGGCGCTCAGCGCGCTGTGCCTAGGTCTGGTGCTCGGCTTGCTCGGCGCTCTCGCCAAGACTTCCCCGTACAAGCCGCTGCAATGGCTTGGCGGTACTTACTCGACCATCGTGCGCGGGATTCCCGAGCTGCTCTGGGTGTTGCTGATCTATTTCGGCACCGTGCAGCTGATGCGCAACCTGGCGGACCTGCTCGGCATCGAAAGCCTTGAGCTGAACGCCTTCGCCGCCGGCACCATCGCCCTCGGCATCTGCTTCGGTGCGTACGCCACCGAGGTGTTTCGTGGCGCAATCCTGGCCATCCCCAAGGGCCACCGCGAAGCTGGCCAAGCCTTGGGCATGTCCAAACCACGGATCTTCTGGCGGCTGATCCTGCCGCAGATGTGGCGCATCGCTCTGCCCGGCCTGGGCAACCTGTTTATGATCCTGATGAAGGACACCGCGCTGGTGTCGGTGATCGGCCTGGAAGAAATCATGCGCCGCTCGCAAATCGCCGTAACGTCCAGCAAAGAGCCCTTCACCTTTTATCTGGTGGCGGCCTTTATCTACCTGGGCCTGACCGTCCTCGCGATGATTGGCATGCACTTCCTTGAAAAACGCTCCAGCCGTGGCTTTGTCAGGAGCGCGTCATGAGAAAGATCTCTGAAATAGCAGCCTGGTCGGTTGCCGTTGCGCTTATTGCCTATGCGCTGTGGGGCGGCCTTACCGCCCTTAACTGGGACGTGATCATCAAGTGGCTGCCGCGCCTGTCTGAAGGCGCTCTGCTGACCCTGGAGCTGGTGGCTATCGCGGTTCTCGCCGGGTTGATTCTCGCCCTGCCGATGGGCATCGCCCGCGCCTCGCGGCACTGGTATGTGCGCGCCCTGCCCTACGGCTATATCTTCTTCTTCCGTGGCACGCCGCTGCTGGTGCAGCTGTTCCTGGTTTACTACGGCCTGGCGCAGTTCGATGCGGTGCGCGAAGGTCCGCTCTGGCCCTATCTGCGCTCCCCGTACTGGTGCGCCGTACTGACCATGACCATGCACACCGCCGCCTATATCGCCGAGATTCTGCGTGGCGCGATTCAGGCCGTGCCGCCGGGCGAGATCGAAGCTGCGCGCGCCCTGGGTATGTCGCGAGCCAAGACCATGTTCTATATCGTCCTGCCACGCGCCGCGCGTATCGGCTTGCCGGCCTACAGCAACGAAGTGATCCTAATGCTCAAGGCCAGCGCCCTGGCCAGCACCGTGACCCTGCTAGAGCT
>JBIHZW010000140.1:0-8974 GCA_044240245.1 Pseudomonas sp.
TCAGCTTGCCGTCGATATACAGGGCGGCGGAAGGGTCATGGCTGAGGGCGCCGGACAGGCCGAGAATGGTCAGTGCCACTGGTTTTGCCTCTTCTAGTCTGCTGAGCCGACGGCGGGCGTCAGCGGTATACGTTGGTTGAGCAACTGGTGCAGCGCCGAATTGGCGGGCCAGTTACGCAGGAAACGGGCGCGGTCACGGGCATAGGCCTTGGCGAAACTGCGCGCACTGCGGTGCTGCTGCATGGCGTCGAGGTCTATCAGCGACCAGCGACCCAGGCTTTCATCCCAAAACAGATTGTGCCCCTTGAAATCACCGTGGCTGATGCGTTCGCGCAACAATGCAGCGAACAAACGATCCAGCGCCAACAGCTCGGTTTCCGGGGGGGGTCCATCTTGGTATGGCTGAAAGCGCGCGATTATATCCTGCCCGCCGCAGTATTCGGTAATCAGGTAGGCACGCCCGCGTAGCCAGCACCAGCGGCGCTCTAGCACGGCCAATGGCTGCGGGGTGGCGATACCCAGCAATTGCAGGCGATTGCTCTCGACCCAGCTGTGCCAGGCGCGGCTGGGCCGCCAGAAGCGTTTCAGCCAGTGGGCGACGCTCTTCACATTATAGCGCTTGACCACCAGCGGCCGGCCTTGCAGCTGCACTTGTGCCACGGTGGCCGCGCCGCCGGTCTTGTAGATATGGCCCTGCTCGGTGAGCAGATCCAGGTTGTTCAGCAGCGGCTGCAGTTCGGCCTGACTGTCCCGGCGCACCACCTGCAGACCGAAGGCACCGATTTTCGCGGCGAACAGACTGCAATCGCGGGCGATCTTGCGCAGATAATCACGCAAACGCCACTTTCTCACTTTTTCCACTTCCTTTAGCAACGCTTCTAGCGGCAACGCATGCTCACCGTTGGCCAGCAGGTAATGCACCAGCAGCTCTTCGATAAAGGGAGTCAACTCGGCTGGCAGCTGGGCGAAGAACACCCCGAGGTTTTCCAGCACCTTGCCGCGCGACAGCGGCTGGCCGGCCGTTTCGACCTGCACACCGCCGCCATCGATAACGAACAACTGGCCGTTATGGCGCAACAGATTGTCCAGATGCAGATCGGCCTGCCACAGCCCCTTGGCATGCATCTGCGCGATGCTGACCAGCGCATCAGCCAGCACCGCCTGCTGATCGGCGCTGAGCAACGGCTGATGCTCCACGGCGCGCCAGGCATCCCACAGGCTCTGCGCACCCTCCAGGTACTCGAATAGCAGCCAACCGCCCTCGTCATTACGCAAACCTTCGGCCAGCAGCAGCGGCGTATTCAGCCCTAGTTCGGCGAGCAAGCGCGAACCATCACGCTCGCGCTGAAAATGCCGCGCAGCCTTGTCGCCGACCAGCAACTTAGCCAGCACCGGCCGCCCGCGCCATTCGGCCTGGGCGACATAGCGCTGCCCGGGTAGTACGCGCAGCAAGCGCTGCAGGGTCAGCTCAGCCGAGCCAGCCGCATCAGCCAACTCGATGGTCAGCGGCAACGCTGGCGCGCGGCCAGCCTGACTGAGACCCGCCAAATTCATCGCCGCGCCTCCTTGTGACGCCTGCGGGCACCGAGACGTTCACTCCAGCCGCCGAGATCAACCTCTTCGCCGAGATAGGCCGCCAGCAACACGCCGACCTCCGCCTCGCTCCACACACTGGCGCGGCGCAATAACGGTTCCAGATCCTTTACTCGATCACGCTGACCGAACAGCAGCGGGCGGGTCTTTTCCAGATCAATCAGCTGTGCCTCGAAGCCTTCAGCAGTCTCACGCAGAAAAATATGCTTGGGGTAAAAGCAGCCATGCATCTGCCCGGCTTGGTGCAGACGCCGCGCCAGCTCACCACAGGCCTTGAGAATTGCCGCACGACGCGCCTCTTCGAGCGCAGCCCAACCGAGTAACCAGGCCTCCAGGTCCTGCCAGCCATCCAGAGCGCGAGTCAGCAGCACAGCACGCCGCTCACCCGGCAATTTGCGCTCGGCAAAAAACGCCGCCTGCAGCGCGGGAATACCCAGCGCCGCATAACGCCGAATATTGCGAAATTCGCGGGCAAAGGTGGGCTCGCCGAAGGGATGCAACAAGCTGCGGGTCAGGTGGTTGCTTTGGCGCTTGAGGTAAAACGCCGCCTCGCCGAGATCCAGTCGATACACGCTACTCCAGCCGCCACGTTCGGTATTGGGCTCATCCACCGCTTCCAGTTGCAGCGTCCATAGCGCCTCGAAGCTGGTCAGCCCATGCTGCTCAAGCAAGGCGCGATCCTGCGCCGCAATAAAGTCACTCATTCCCTGCCCTCGAAGAACTTCACTATTTGCCGCACCCGCCGTTTGTCAGTGCAGCTCAAGCGCTCACGCTCGCAGTACTGCAAGTAGAAGCGCAGACGCTGGCTGCGCGAAAGCACCTTGCTGGCAACTTTATCCAGGCAGGCCAGATCCTTGACCATGCGGTAGCTGAGGAGCGGCCCCCACCAGAAAGCCCCCGTTGGGCAGTCGATCAAAAACAATTCAGCACGCTCATTGACCAGCAGGTTGCGCCACTTCAGATCGTTATGGGCAAAGTGATGGCTGTGCAAGGTACGCGTGGCACTCGCTAACTGCGCACTGATAGTCCTCACCCAGTGCGGATCACCAAAGCGCGGATCCTCATGCTTGGCCATATGGGCCATGTCCAGAGTGTTTTCCAACTCCCGGGTGATCAAAGCACCGCGCACGAAAGTGCCCATGCGCCGCTCCAATCCATACGCAACGATCGGTGCAGTGGGGATCCCCCACTTGGCGAAGTTCTTCAGGTTCTGCCATTCGGCCTTGACCCGAGGTCGACCGACAAAGCGCCGCAGCCCCTTGCCGCCACCCCAGTAGCGCTTGACGTAATAACGCACGCCCGCGAATTCAACCAGGATCACTTCCGACAGCGGATCGCGAGTCAGGCGCCGCCCCTGCAAGGCGAATACCGCCTGCAGGGAACCAAACTCATCACTCAACCCCTCGTACTCAGGCGCCAGATTCCAACCCGACATCAGCGCGCCTCGCTCTGCGGCGTCGCTACGCCGACGGCCGTATAGCGCCCCAAGGCCTCAATAATTCGCCCGACCGGTACAAAAGGCCGCCAGATATAGTCGCCATCCAGCCATTTGAAGCGAAAACGCGGCGCCAGAACCAACCCCTTGGTATTGAACCCAGGACGCCAGACAAAACTTGCATGGCGCCGCGCAATCGTGAAAGTGCGCAGCCCCATCATCGAACCGAGATGGCCGCCCCCAGAGTCGTTGCTGATTACCGCAGCAACACCGGCCATATGTGCCATCAGGCCGCGTATATCGACGAAGGTGAACACCGGAAAGCCACGAAAAAAGGCTTGCAACTCTTTGCTCTCAGACGGCATGCCAATAAATTCGACCTGCCAGCCCTGCTTACGCAGTGACTGGGCCAAACGTCGAAAGCCGCTCATTGAGTAGTTTTTCTTACTGTGTGGCGACGTGGGGAAAATCAACACCCGATTGCCGGGCTCACGACGCAGGCTGGGGCAGACCATATCCAGGGAGTCGCTAACCGGGATGCCATAGACCGTCGCCACATAGCGATCAATCCACTCGCGCATCGACAGGCCCGCACGCGATTGCAGACAGAACGGCATGCTGGCAGTCTTGAAACACTGCCCAGCCACGCTCACCTTGCGCCCCTGCAAGGGAATATCCCGGGGCAACTTCTTCGCCGTGACGTAGGCGATATTGTCGCGTTCCAGGCTGCGCTCACGCTCGGCGGGTTCTTTTTTCGCCAGATGACCAAAATAGGCGACCACCAGATCGCACTCACCGGCCAGAGCATGCAGGTCCGCCTGCTCTAGAGGCTCAACCTGCAGCCAGGTAAAAAACTCCCGCGCCGAAAGCAATGTATTGGAGATAAAACGCACCCGCGCGCCCGCCTGATGGAACTGCCAGGCCAGGTGCAGATACAGGGTCACATCCCCCAATGCCTTGGGTGGCACCACTGCAACGGTCAAACCCTGGAATTTCATTTCACAGCCCCTTAAAACTCATTCGATACGACAGGCACTCCGCCTATCGCCACTTACAGCGCATCGCCATAACGCTGCTTGCGCGCATACAGCGCCTCTGCCTTGCGTTCCAGCCAGGCGAGTAGCGAGTGCTCGGCGCTAAGCGTCTGGCGCAACGGCTGTTGAAAATAAGCGCGCAGAAAACGCAGCCGGTCGCGCCGGGTCAGGCCGATATCCAGTACGGAGAAATACAGCGCAGCCAGGTCCTTGTTGCGCCAGCGCAAGGGCAGCTGATTGCGGACTTGGGCGCGGTGCAGGTCGATCACTGACAGGCGGAAATCATCGGCAGTTACCGGCTTGTCGGTGTGCAGCAGGAAGTGGCAGATGTAGCAGTCGCGGTGGTTAACCCCAGCGCGGTGCATGTTGCCGACCATGTTCGCCACTTCCTTGATCAACGCCCACTTCAGCCGGGGCTCGGGCGGTTGCTGCGCCCAGTTCAGACTGAGCTGTTCAAGGTCGGTGGTCGGCGCCAGCTCCTCGGTGACGATAAATGAATGCTGCGCCGCCGGGTTGCTGCCGCGTTCGCCATAGGCCACGGCGGTCATGGTGGCCACGCCGACGTCGGTCAGACGCTGAATGGCTTGCCACTCCTGACGCGCGCCGAGCACCGGCAGTTTGGCGGTGAGTAGGTTCTTGACGATCTCGCCCCAGCCGATGCCGCGGTGGATCTTGACGAAGTAACCGCGCCCATCGACCTCGGTACGCAGCGTTCGGCGGCCTTCCAACTCGCGGTACACCTGCCCCTGCAGAGCCTCGACGGCGGCGAACGCATCGCGCCCGGCCCACAATCTTTTAAAGGGTTCAGCCAGTACCAGTTTCATGGACGCGCCGCCAGGATAATATCGGCCGCGTGTTGCGGCATGGAATACAGGTCGGCGCTGTCGGCATAAGCCAAACCGTTGCGGCCCCAGAAGGCGCGACGCTGATCGTCGGCGAGCATATCGGCGAGCAGATGGTTAAGGCGCTCCTGCTCGAACGGGCCACTCAGCACGCGCCCAGCATCTGCTTCGGCGATGTAATGGGCGTAACCGCAGACATCCGTTACCAGCACCGGCAGGCCGGAGACCAGCGCCTCCAGCAGCACGGTGCCGGTGTTCTCGTTGTAGGCCGGGTGGATCAGTAGATCGGCACCGAGCAGGAAACGCGGAATATCGCTGCGCCCCTTGAGAATCTGCACCTGATCGGACACACCTAAAGCCTTGGCCTGCAGCTGGAACGAACGCGGATCATCCTGACCGATGGCGATCAGTCGGGTGCGTTGTTTCAGCTCGCGCGGCAAGGCGGCCAGGGCCTTGAGGCTGCGATCCAGACCCTTGGTCTTGAAGCCGGAGCCGATCTGCACCAGCAGCAGGTCGTTATCCGCCAGCTTGAACTCGGCGCGGAATTCGGCACGAATTTCGGCAGCATTGGCCGGCGCGCGGCGGTCTGCGGCGATGCCCGGCGGCAGCAGGTGAAAGCGCTGCAGCGGGGTGTGGTAATGCTTGATAAACAGTGGCTGCTGCACTTCGGAGATCATCAGAATCTCGGTCTTCGACTCGGGGGCAAACACCGCCCGTTCGTAATCGGCAAAGTGTTTGTAACGCCCCCAGCGCTTGTACAGCGGATTGCGCAGGGTCTGCGCCTTGTCTTCATAGCAGCCATCGGCGGCGTAGTAGACGTCCAGACCAGGCATCTTGTTAAAGCCGATCACCCGATCCACTGGGCGCTTGGCCAGGTCGGCCTCAACCCAGGCGGTGAGCTTTTCATTGCGCTTGTGGTTGAACAGCGCCTTGACCGGCACCACCACCACTTCGAAGCCCGCCGGCACATCACCTTCCCAGATCGGCGTGTAGACGCGAATGGCATGACCGCGCGCCTGGCACTCCAGGGCTATGCGCATAAAGTCGCGCTGCAGGCCACCGAAGGGAAAGTACTTGTAGAGAATAAACGCGAGCTGCATCAGACAACGTCCTCGGCCAGCAACAGGGCCTGCAATTGTGTGGCGACACGCTCGGTATCCAGGCCGTCGAAACAGGCTTTGTGTCGATCACCCGAGCCGGCATTCGGCCCCGTGGCGCACAGATGCACCTGACCACGACCATAGGCACCGACGCGCCCAGGCAGGGTCGGGCCGTACAGGGAAATACTTGGCACATCCAGCGCAGCGGCCAGGTGGCCGAGGCCGGTATCCACCGCCACGCAAGCGCTGGCCCCAGCGATGACCTTGGCCACACCAGCAAGATTTAATTTGGGCAACACTGCAGCGTTTTCAATGCCGGCGGCAATCCGTTCGGCACGCGCCTTCTCGGTTTCATTGCCCCAAGGCAAGCGCACAGCCCAGCCTTGTGCACTCATCTGCTCGGCCAGCGCACGCCAATCGGCTTCCGGCCAATGCTTGCTTGGCCAGGTGGTGCCGTGCAGAAACAGCAAGTAAGGCTGCGATACGGAGTCAGCCAGTTGCGCGCGGTTCAGGCCGTAGTCTCCGACGCCCGCTGGCAGCTTATAGCCCAGCGCTTGGGCGAATAACTGGCGGGTGCGCTCAAGGGCATGCTGCTCGCGCGGCACGGCATAGGCGTGGTCATAGAAGCGGCTGGCCAGTGGCTCGCGGGCCGAATCGCGGTCCAGGCCGGCGATTGGCGCCTTGACGTAACGGGTCAGCCAGGCGCTTTTCAGCAGGCCTTGGGCATCGATGACAAGGTCGTACTTGGTTTCGCCAAGACGCTGCTTAAAGCGCTTCCACTCACCATTCTTGAAGGTCTGCCAAAGGTGCTTGCGCCAGCGGCGAATGGCCACCGGAATCACCTGCGCCACCGCCGGGTGCCAGGCGGGAATCTCGGCAAAGCCCTCTTCCACCACCCAGTCGAACTGGATGCCGGGGATCGCCCGCGCAGCATCGGTCAGCGCTGGCAAGGTGTGCACCACGTCGCCCAGCGAAGAGGTTTTGATCAACAATACCCGCAAGCTATTCAACCTCGACCGGGTCGCTGACCAGGCGATCCAGCGCCTCGATCACCGGGCGCGGCTTGAGCTGGCCCAGGCAGTTGTAATGACCGAAACGGCAGGTGCGGTCAAAGCAGGGGCTGCATTCCAGACCCAGGCGGACGATTTCCACCTGTTCGGCCAGCGGTGGGGTAAAGCCCGGTGAAGTCGAGCCGTAGACCGCCACCAGCGGGCGATTCAGCGCTGCCGCCACATGCATCAGGCCAGAATCGTTGGACACCACGGCGCCAGCGCAAGACAGCAAATCGATGGCTTCGGCCAGGCTGGTTTCGCCGGCCAGGTTCACCGCTTCCTCACGCAGGCCAGGAATCAGCCTGCTGCGAATGTCCTCACCGACCGGGTGATCATTCTTCGAGCCGAATATCCACACCTGCCAGCCGGCGCGGATCTTCAGTTCGGCAACCTTGGCGTAATGCTCGCTCGGCCAGCGCTTGGCCTCACCAAACTCGGCCCCCGGACACAGCGCCAGCACCGGGCGATCCAGGCTCAGGCCGAACTTGGCTAGGGCGGCGTCGCGGCTCTGCGCATTGATCTGCAAGGCTGGACGTGGGTAAGGCCGCGCCAGCTCGGCGCCAGGCTCGAAGGCCAGCGCCATAAAGCGCTCGATCATCAGCGGGTAGCGGTCTTTGTCCAGCGTGCGGATATCGTTGAGCAGGCCGTAGCGCAGCTCACCCTTCCAGCCGGTGCGTTTGGGGATACCGGCGAAAAACGGCACCAGCGCGGACTTCAGCGAGTTGGGCAGCAGAATCGCCTGGTCATACTGGCCGGCCAGGGACTTGCCGATCTTGCGCCGCGTCGCTAGTTCGAGCACGCCATGACCGAGCGGAAAGCTCAGGGCCTGACGCACTTCGGGCATACGCTCGAGAATCGGCCGGCTCCACTCGGGGGCCAGCACATCGATTGCGCAGCCGGGGTGGCGCTGTTGCAGGCACTGAAACAGCGTCTGCGCCATCACCATGTCGCCCACCCAGCTGGGGCCTACGATCAGTATTTTCATGCCACTTCCAGAAACGACCAAGGAGGCTTTCGCCTCCCGGACAGACTCAACGCTCGTCTATCAGCCTAGCCTGCATCGCCGGATGGAACCCCACCCGGCACACGCGAGCGGCTTATTTAACCAGGGTGCGCCACTCGGCGTGGGCATCGGTTTTACCGGTCACCAGGTCGAAATAGGCAGTTTGCAGCTTCTCGGTGATCGGCCCGCGACGGCCTGCGCCGATCTGCCGGCCATCGACCTCACGAATCGGCGTGACTTCGGCAGCGGTGCCGGTGAAGAAGGCTTCATCGGCGATATACACCTCATCGCGGGTGATGCGCTTCTCGACCACTTGAAGACCATGCTCGGCGGCCAGGGTCAGAATGGTATTACGGGTAATACCGTTCAGGCAGGAAGTGACTTCCGGGGTATAGATCACGCCGTTACGCACCAGGAAGATGTTCTCGCCCGAACCTTCGGCCACGTAGCCTTCGGTATCCAGCAGCATGGCCTCGTCGGCACCGCCGGAGATGGCTTCCTGCAGCGCCAGCATCGAGTTGATGTAGTTGCCGTTGGCCTTGGCGCGGGTCATCGAGATGTTCACGTGGTGGCGGGTGAAGGAGCTGGTACGCACCTTGATGCCAACCTGCAGGGCTTCGTCGCCCATATAGGCGCCCCAGCTCCAGGCTGCGACGATCACCTGGGTTTTCAGGCCACTGGCGCGCAGGCCCATGGCTTCAGATCCGTAGAACACCATCGGGCGGATATAGGCGCTTTCCAGGTTGTTCTCACGCACGGCGGCGCGGGTGGCTTCGTTGATCTCGTCTTTGCTGAACGGGATCTTCATGCCCATGATGTGGGCCGAGTCGAACAGGCGGTCGGTGTGCGCTTGCAGGCGGAAAATCGCCGTGCCTTGCGGGGTGTTGTAGGCGCGTACGCCTTCAAACACGCCCA
>JBIHZW010000141.1:0-8963 GCA_044240245.1 Pseudomonas sp.
ACGGCGCGCTACCGTGCAAACTGCTGTTGATCAAGGTGCAGCCCGAGCAGTTCGTCACTGGCGAGCGCCGTACTCCCGAGCAGCGCGAACGTGATCGCGAACAGGCCGAAGCTGACAAATCCCCGCTGGAGCCACTGGAGCGCCAGTACAACAAGAACGGCAACCCGATCAAACCGACTCCGGCACCTGCACCGGTGGTCGAGCAGGCGCGCCTGAGCGAAGGCGGGCAGATGTTTGCCAACCGCCTGCAGAAGAACCTCAAGCAGCTGGGCAAGTGGGCGCGCAAGGAAGGCGTTGGGTGCTACCGCCTGTATGACGCCGATATGCCGGAATATTCCATGGCGGTGGATTTGTATGGTGACTGGGTGCATGTGCAGGAATATGCCGCACCCAAGTCCATTGATCCTGAGAAAGCCAAAGAGCGCATGTTTGATGCCATCGCCGCGATTCCGCAGGCGCTGGGTGTCGACAAGAACAAGGTGGTGATCAAGCGCCGCGAGCGCCAGAGCGGCACCAAGCAGTACCAGCGCCAGGCCACCCAAGGCCAGTTTATGGAAGTCAGCGAGGGCGGCGTAAAGCTGCTGGTCAACCTCACCGATTATCTGGATACCGGTCTATTCCTCGACCATCGTCCGCTGCGTCTGCGTATTCAGAAAGAGGCCGCCGGCAAACGCTTCCTCAACCTGTTCTGCTACACCGCTACGGCGACTGTGCATGCGGCCAAGGGCGGCGCGCGTACCACCACCAGCGTCGACCTGTCGAAGACCTATCTGGACTGGGCACGGCGTAACCTGTCGCTCAACGGTTATTCGGACAAGAACAAGCTGGAACAGGGCGACGTGATGACCTGGCTGGCCGAGGATCGCGGCGAGTACGAGCTGATCTTTATCGACCCGCCGACTTTCTCCAACTCCAAGCGCATGGAAGGCATCTTCGATATTCAGCGTGATCACGTGCAGATGCTCGATCTGGCCATGGCGCGTCTGGCATCGGGCGGGGTGCTGTATTTCTCCAACAACTTCCGCAAGTTTGAACTCGATGAGAGCCTGGCTGCGCGTTATCAGGTTGAAGAAATCAGCGAGTCGACTCTCGATCCGGATTTTGCCCGCAACCAGAAGATTCACCGCGCCTGGCGGTTTAGCCTGCGCGGTTGATTCTTGCGCGCGCCTATTAACAGGCGCGCAGCGTTAACTCTTGTTGCGGATTAGTGCGCGCAAGGCGAAGCGATTCGGATGGCAGGCTTGCGCTACATCGGCGGGCACTGGCAGCGGCTCGTTGTTGAGCCAAGCGGCGATCAACTCGCCGGACAGCGGCGCGGTGATCAGCCCGCGCGAGCCATGTCCGCTATTGATATACAGGCCATCCAGCCAGGGGCAGGGCGTATCCGGTACCTGACGGGCATCCTTGCTTAGCACGGCATAAGCCTCGGCAAAGGCGGCTGTGTCGGCTAGCGGGCCGACAATCGGCAGATAGTCCGGGCTGGTACAGCGAAACGCGGCGCGGCCTTGCAGTTGCTCGGGGTCGAGTGCCGCCGGATTCAGTGCGCAGGAAAGCTCAGGCGATATCTCGTCCAATAACTGCATATTGCTTGCGTGATCGGCGCTATTTAGCGTCAAGTCGTCACTGTTGAAGTCAAAACTCGCACCCAGGGTGTGTTCATCCAGACGCGCCGGGGCGACATAGCCTTCAGCGCACACCACCATACTTAATGCGCGACTGGCGGCTGTGGCCGGCAGACGGCTGATTTGTCCGCGGATGCGTTTTAGCGGAAGGCCTGCGCTCTGACTAAAACCCTTGATCTCGGCGGCGCTGGCCAATACCACCACACTGGCGCTGGCCAACAGCTGATCGCCATTCCAGGCCTGCCAGCTATCACCCTCACGGCGCAGTTCCAGCGCTTCCTGATGCAATTGCAGGCAGATATTTGGCTGCTGAATAAGCAATGCACACAGCGCCGGCGGATGCACCCAGCCTGCCTCGGGATAGAACAAACCGCCGGCCGGCAGTGTGATGCCTGCTCTAGCTTCGGCGGCGCCTCTGTCCAGGTTCGTCAGCAGGTCGGTGGGAAAGGCAGCTGCAAGCTGCGCCTGGCGCTGCGCTTCCTTGGCATCGAAGGCCAGTTGCAGCACGCCGCAGTTGTCCCAGTCCGTGCCTTTATGTAGCTTTTCCAGTAGCCGGCGGGTATGGCCGAAGCCGCTGACGATCAGGCGCGACAAGGTGGTGCCATGGGCCGACAGCTTGAGGTAGAGCACCCCTTGCGGGTTACCCGAGGCTTCCTGGGCGATGGCGGCATGCCGCTCCAGCAGGGTCACCTGCCAGCCACGTTGGGCCAGGCTGGACGCAGTGGCGCAACCGGCCAGGCCGGCGCCAATCACCAGTGCGCTGCGCTCGCCAATCGGCTGCTGTGGGCGGGAAAACCAGGGCTTTCCGGCTGTTTCAGCTGTGCCGATAAAGCCGCCTTTAAGCACTTCCCATTTTTTTCCAAGACCCGGTACACGCTTCATCTTGAAGCCGGCATCGTTCAGCCGACGGCGCACATAGCCGGTGCTGGTAAAGGTGCCTAGAGTGGTGCTGGCGTGGGACAGCCTGGCCAGTTCGGCAAACAGCTCCGGCGTCCACATATCGGGGTTCTTGGCCGGGGCGAAGCCGTCGAGAAACCAGGCGTCGACCTTGGTGTCCAGTTGGCCGAACAGCTCTAGGGCATCGCCGATCAGCAGGGTGAGGATGATCTGCCCGCCGGCAAACACCAGTCGCTGAAAGCCAGGATGCAGCGCCACGTACTGCGCCAGCAGCTGTTCGGCGTAGGGCGCAAGCTCCGGCCATAAGGTCAGTGCACGCTGTAGGTCGGCTTTGTGTAGCGGGTATTTTTCCACGCTGACAAAGTGCAGGCGTGCGCCCGCCGCGGCGTGCTCTTCGAACAGCTGCCAGGCGCAGAGAAAATTCAGGCCGGTGCCGAAGCCGGTTTCGCCAATCACCAGCTGTTGATCGGCCTTCAGCGCTGCAAAACGTTCCGGCAACTGGTTGTTGGCGAGAAATACGTAGCGGGTTTCGGCCAGGGCGTTCTCATTGGAGAAGTACACATCGGCAAATTGGCTGGACAGCGGTTGGCCCTGCTCATCCCACTCAAGGCGGGCTTGCTGGGATGAGGTATCAGGGGCGGAGGGCATGCTTGGCTCGGTCACGGGTAGTCGATGGCAACGATGTACCAGGTTTTCTCGCCGGTCGGGGTTTGCACCCGCACTTCGGCGTCCAGGCTCTTACCTATCAGGGCGCGGGCCAGAGGGGAGTCGATGCTGATCAGGTTGTTTTTCAGGTCCAGCTCATCCGGGCCGATGATGCGGTAGCGCGACTCGCTGCCGTCTTCATCTTCCAGGGTGACCCAGGCGCCGAAGTAGACTTTGTCTGGATCGCTGGGGTGGGCGCTGACGACCTTGAGGTTTTCCAGGCGCTTGGTCAGAAAACGTACGCGGCTGTCGATCTCGCGCAGCATCTTCTTGCCGTAGGTGTACTCGGCGTTCTCCGAGCGATCGCCCTGGGCGGCGGCTTCACTGACGGACTGGGTGACCTGGGGGCGGCGTACATGCCACAGCTCATGCAGCTCAGCGCGCATGCGGGCCTCGCCCTCGGGAGTGATAAGGGGCGTGCCGGCGGAGCGGGGTGGGCGGTAGCGACTCATAAGAACCTATTCAACGTCTGCTGCGCGTCGGCCCTGCTGCGTTAAAAACAGGCTCTCAGACGGCTGAGAAAAGTGGTGCGCGAGTCTATCAGCCCTCGCGCAGCACCGTCAGCGGGCTGATGTTTAGCGCCCGGCGCGTACCGAGAACGCCTGCCGTGCCTACCAGCAGCGCACCGATCAAAGGTAGCAACAACAGCCAGGGGTGCGGTTGCCAGGCAAGATCGAAGGCAAAACGATAGAGCAGGAAGCTGATCAGCTCGCAACCAAAGGCCGCCAGCAGCCCGCTGGATGCACCGAGCAGGCCGAACTCGGCGCGGCGCGCCTTGATCAGCAGTTTGCGTTCGGCGCCCAAAGCGCGCAGTAGAGCGCCTTGACGGATGCGCTCATCCAGGGTGGCTTGCAGCCCGGCGAACAGCACGGCCAGACCCGCCGCCAGGACGAACAACAGGACGAACTCGATGGCCAGGGTGACTTGGGCGAGGATGCTGCGCAACTGCGCCAATAGCGCTTCGACCTGCAACAAGGTCACAGCCGGGAAGGCGCGTGACAGGTCGACCAGCTGTTTTTCGTACTGCGGTGGCAGGTAGAAGCTGGTCAGGTAGGTGACCGGCAGATCCTGCAGGGTGCCGGGCTGGAAGATCATGTAGAAGTTGGGTTGGAAGTTGTTCCAGTCGACTTCACGCAGGCTGCTGACCACCGCGTCGCGGTTAAGCCCGCCGACACTGAAGCTTAGGCGGTCGCCCAGCTTCAGTTGCAGGCTTTCGGCCAGCTCGGACTCCACCGATACGCCCGGCAATTCGCTGGTATTGACATCCGTCCACCAGTTACCGGCGATCAAGTTGTTATCCGCTGGTAAGTCGGCGGCCCAGGTCAGGCTTAGATCACGGCGAATCGCCCGCTCGCCTTGGGACTCCTTGCTGACGATCTGCCGTACCGGCTCGCCATTGATCATCACCAGTCGACCGGGCACCACGGGGAACAATGGCGCGGGGTGCGGTGATAGTTCATTAAGGCGAGCGGCGAAGGCGTCCTTGTCTGCCGGCAGGATATTCAGGGCGAAGTGGTTTGGCGCATTTTCGGGTAACTGATCCTGCCAGGTGTCGAGCAGCTCGCCACGCAGCAAGGCGATCAGCGCCATGGCCAGAATGATCAGGCCGAAAGCCAGCGATTGCCCGGCTGCCGCGAGTGGGTGGCGCAGCAATTGGCCCAGGCCCAACCGCCAGGGCAGCGAAGCACCGGCCAGCATGCGGCGCAGGCTCTGCAGGCCGAGCAGCAGTAATCCGCCCAGCAGCAGCGCGGTTACCAGGCCGCCGCCGAGCAGGGCGAAGGTCAGCTGCAGGTCGAGGCTCAAGCGCCACATGATCAGGCCCAGCGCTAACAAAGCTGCGCCATACACTAGCCAGGAGCTGGCCGGCACAGGCAGCAGATCGCGGCGCAGGACTCGCAACGGCGGCACACGGCCGAGTGCCGCCAGTGGCGGTAAGGCGAAGCCGGCGAGGGCGACCAGCCCGGTGGCCATGCCGGCCAGCGCGGGCCACAGGCCGCCAGGTGGGATCTGCGCTGGGAGTAGGTCCTGAAGCAGGTTGAACAGAGCCAACTGAGCCAGCCAGCCTAGCAATGCGCCGATCAGGCTAGCGGTAATTCCCAGCAGCGCCAGCTGCAGGCTGAACAGACCGAGCGCCTGGTTACGTGACAGGCCCAGGCAGCGCAGCAGTGCGCTGGCATCGAAACGTCTGGCGGCAAAGCGTGCCGCCGACAAGGCCACTGCAACCCCGGCCAGCAGTACGGCGGCCAGGCTGGCAAGGTTCAGATAACGTTCGGCGCGGCCCAGGGCGCTGCCAACCTGGCGATTGCCATCTTTGGCATCTTCCAGGCGCTGGTTGGGTGCAAGGGTGATGCCCTGGCGATACTGCGCCAATGCATCAGCCTCACCGCGCCACAGTTCCTGATAGCGCACGCGGCTGCCCGGTTGCACCACGCCAGTGGCGGCCAGGTCATCCAGGTGCATCAGTAGGTGCGGGGTCAGGCTGTAGAAGTCGCCGGCTTCGTCGGGCAGAAAGGTCAGCACGCGGGTCAGGCGCAGGGTCTTTGCGCCGACTTCAACGCTATCGCCTGGCTTGAGATTAAGCGCGACAAACAGACGGGCTTCGGCCCAGGCTTCGCCGGGCTGTGGGCCAGGGCCGGTGTGTTCGGTGTCGTACAGTGCGGCGGCACTTTTCAGTTGGCCGCGCAGTGGGTAAGCGTTGTCCGCTGCCTTGATGCTAGCCAGCTGAATACCCGCATCGCTGGCCACCACGCTGGAGAATTCGACCAGCTGCGCGTGTTCCAGCCCTAGTTGTTTGCCACTGCTGATCTGCTCGGGTGCGCTGGGCGAGCTGCCAGTCAGGCGCAGATCGGCGGCGAGAAACTCGGTGGCGCGCAGCAGCATGCCGTCGTTCAGGCGCGCGCTGAAATAGCCGATGGCCGTGCTGGCGGCGACCGCGATCAGCAGGGCGAAAAACAGCACACGCAGCTCGCCAGCGCGGGCATCACGCAGCAACTGACGGCTGGCTAGGGAGAGCAGACGGGTAAATGGCAGATGATTCATCAGGGTTCCACGTGGTCGACCAGGTGGCCGCCTTCCAGACGGATCAGGCGTTGGCAGCGATGAGCCAGGCGCTCGTCGTGGGTGACCAGTACCAGGGTCGCGCCGCGTTCCTTGTTCAGTTCGAACAACAGATCGCTGATGCGCTCGCCGGTGTGGCTATCGAGGTTGCCGGTGGGCTCGTCGGCAAACAGCACCGCAGGCTCGGCGGCAAAGGCGCGGGCGATAGCTACACGTTGCTGTTCACCGCCTGATAGCTGGCGTGGGTAATGGGTCAGGCGTTGGCCCAGGCCGACGCGGTCGAGCAAGGTATGTGCGCGCTGGCGGGCATCGGCATGGCCTTCAAGCTCCAATGGCAGCATGACGTTTTCCAGGGCATTCAAACTGTCGAGCAACTGAAAGGACTGAAAGACAAAGCCGACGTGCTCGGCGCGAACGCGCGCGCGCTGATCTTCATCGAGACTGGCCAGGTCGTTTCCGGCCAACACAACGCTGCCGCTACTGGGCAGGTCGAGCCCGGCGAGCAGGCCGAGTAGGGTGGATTTGCCCGAGCCGGAGCTGCCGACAATCGCCAGGCTGTCGCCGGATACCAGTTCCAGTGACAGATCATGGAGTATGGTTAGCTCGCCTTCCGTGCTGGGAACCACTTTGCTAAGGTTTCGCGCGGTGAGAATACTTGAGCTCATGGAGAATCCAATGCGTAAGTGGTTGATCGGTACTGCCCTGAGCCTGCTGCTGTGGGGGCCGGCGGCGTTCGCGGGTACCGTACTGGTCGTCGGCGATAGTATCAGCGCGGCTTTTGGCCTGGATACCCGCCAGGGTTGGGTCGCCTTGCTGGAAAAGCGCTTGGCGGAGGAGGGTTTTGACCATCGAGTGGTCAATGCTTCGATCAGTGGCGACACCAGTGCAGGCGGCGCCGCACGGCTGCCTGCGCTACTTGCAGAGCATCAGCCGGAGCTGGTGATTATCGAGTTGGGAGGCAACGATGGCCTGCGTGGCCAGCCCCCTGCGCAATTGCAACAAAACCTTGCGGCCATGGTGCAGGCATCGCAGCAAAAAGGTGCCAAGGTGCTGATCCTGGGTATGCAGCTACCGCCCAATTACGGCGTGCGGTACACCACGGCGTTCGCTGAGGTGTTCCCCAAGGTGGCGCAGGAGTACGGCACTGCCCTGGTGCCGTTCGTGCTGGAAGGCGTAGGTGGCGTGCCTGCAATGATGCAGAGCGACGGCCTTCACCCTGCTGCCGTAGCGCAACCCAAGCTGCTGGATAACGTCTGGCCGGCCTTAAAGCCACTTTTGTAGATTGCGGGTGGGGAGGGGATCTCGTTGTCTAGGTAGTTCGGAGGGTGTTTAGCTAAATCGCCCCTTGCTCCGTGATGCTAGAGTAAGAGGCGAAGTTTCAGATCTGTGCAATCGAGACGTGACCAAACAGCCCTTGTGAGAAGCGCATGCGCTCTTCGGCGGTTTCGACTATGCCTTTTTTCTGCAGTTCGGCGATGCGGTCTTCGACGGCGTGGGCGCGGTGGGTCAGGCCGCAGTCGTTGGCGATCTGGATATTCAGGCCGGGGCGGGCGTTGAGTTCGAGAATCAACGGGCCCTTGTCCTGATCCAGCACCATGTCCACACCGATATAGCCCAGGCCGCACAGCTCATAGCAGCCGGCGGCAAGCTTCATAAAGCCGTCCCAGTTCGGCAATTGCACACCGTCCACCGCGTTGGTGGTGTCCGGATGTTTGCTGATCTTGTTGTTCAGCCAGGTGCCGCGCAGGGTTACACCGGTTGCCAGGTCGACACCAACACCGATGGCGCCCTGGTGCAGGTTGGCTTTACCGCCGGACTGGCGGGTGGGCAGACGCAGCATTGCCATGACTGGGTAACCCATCAGTACGATGATGCGGATGTCCGGCACGCCTTCGTAGCTGATGCTTTTAAAAATCTGGTCCGGGGTTACACGGTATTCGATCAGCGCGCGATCCCGGTGGCCGCCCAGGGAGTAGAGGCCAGTCAGGATGCTGGAGATCTGATGCTCGATCTCCTCATGGCTGATGATCTTGCCCGAGACGGTTTTGTACTTTTCTTCGAAGCGATCCGCGATCACCAAAATGCCGTCACCGCCAGCACCCTGCGCCGGTTTGACCACGAAATCCGGGCGGTCACCAATGATTGCACGCAGGTTATCGATGCCTTTTTCGGTATCGATGATGCCGTACATTTCCGGCACATCGATACCCGCTTCGATGGCGCGCATCTTGGTGATGATCTTGTCATCGACGATCGGGTACAGGTGCCGTTTGTTGTACTTCAGCACGTAGTCCGCGTTACGCCGATTGATGCCCATGATGCCTTTGGCTTCCAGGGCTTTCCACGTCTTGATCAGACCGAACATGGCATTAGTCCTTGAGGAAGGCTTTGAAGCGGAACAGTTCGGTCAGGCGGTAGCCACGGTAGCGACCCATCGCCAACATAAAGCCCACCAGAATCATCAGCACGGCCGGGAAGGTGAAGATGAAGTAGTTCAGCTGCGGCACGCTCATCAGCAGGTGCGCCAGGGTGGCAGCGAACAGGGTGCCGATAGCTACTTTGAAAGCATGGCCACCGCCGCGTTCTTCCCAGGTGATCGACAGGCGTTCGATGGTCATGGTCAGAATCACCATCGGGAACAGTGCCACCGACAGGCCGCGTTCAAGACCCAGCTTGTGGCTG
>JBIHZW010000420.1:0-7581 GCA_044240245.1 Pseudomonas sp.
AGAGCGTGCGCTGGATGAACAAGGGCCTGACTCCGGACGAGTTGGTCGAGAAGGTCAAACTGCCGCCACACCTAGCCGGCTATACACCCTACCTGCGCGAGTACTACGGCACGGTGAAACACAGCGTGCGGCAGATCTACAACGGCTACCTGGGCTGGTTCCAGGGCGACCCGGTGGCGCTCGACCCGCTGCCGCCGAAAGACAAGGCCGAGCGTCTGATCGCCTTGATGGGTGGCCGGGAAAAACTGTTGCTGGCCGCGGGAGACGCCTACCTCAAAGGTGATTACCAATGGGCTGCCGAGCTTTCTAGCTACGCCATTCAGGTGGATGTCGAAGACAGCTTGGCGCGCGATATCAAGGCGCGCAGCTTTCGCAAGCTGGGCTACGCCAGCATGAACATCAACTGGCGCAACTGGTACCTGATGAGCGCTATGGAGCTGGAAGGTAAATTTACCGGTGATGAGGTGCAGCAGATGGCGCTGAGCATGCGCAGCGCGTTTCTTTCGGCGGACATGCTGAAGACCTTCCCCGCACGGATCTTTCTGCAGAATTGGATTACCCGGGTTGATCCGGACAAGGCCAATGATGTTCAACTGACCCTGGGCTTCAGCTTCCCGGATATCGGTGAGGAGTGGGCACTGGAAGTGCGCCGCGGTGTGGTGCAGTTGCATCAGGGCATTCCCGAGGGCACCACGCTCAAGCTGACCCTCGACAAGACGTATCTGGACACCGTGATGAGCGGCGAGAACGGCCTGCTCAAGGGCGCGCTACTGGGTGATGTAAAGGTCGATGGCAGCTTGCTAGAGATCAAGACCTTCCTCGGCTGCTTTGATTTCAGTGATGAGTCGATTGCCCTGACGCTGCGTTGAGTGCTGCTACGTCACTCGACCCGACCAAAGTGCGGACGTACTTGAGGCACTATCAGGGCAGACTGACCAGGTTTTCCACATGGCTGACTTAGCTGATTAAGGAGTGATGTATGCCTGTTCTGATATTCGCCAAAGGCGCGCTGGCCGCGTTCTGGCTACTGGCGCTGCTCAACCTGCTTTACCCCATGGGCGAGGGCTGGTACCTGGCGGTCAACCTGATTGCCGGTGGCATGCTGTTGGCGCATCTTGGCGAGATGCTGTTGTTCAAGACCCGCCTGGTTGGTCAGCCACAGCCCTGGTTGCAGCGGGTGCAGGTGCTGTTGTTTGGCTTTGTGCATTTGCAGGGTTTGGCCCGAGCCTAAGTTGTTGCTTTTGCCACTCGATCAACGGTCGCTTACCTGCAACGGGTAATGCGACCGTTATTGCAAACAGCCTGCTCTCCATCGACGAATTGCCCACGCAGCTGCTGTGGACATTGTGTTTTGTCCCCGTGCCCCGCACCATGACGGCCGTCGTGCCGTCGGCACTTTTCCAGTGCCGTGCCTAAGTCGCCAAGCGCCTGATGCTGCCGAGTATCGCCCCGTATCGGCCAAGTGCTTGAGCCTGCACCTATCTGTATTGTTGAAGCGTAATCGAGCCCGGATTTTTCTGCAGTTGGCTCGACAGGAGTGGTTGATGTCGTTGTTCAAGCAGTTGTTTATCGCCATCTGCGTGCTGATGTTGGTGAATTTCACCGGCAGTTTTCTGGTCAGCGTCGAGAGCTCGCGCGAGCAACAGGTCAACCAGCTCCGCGCCCATGCCCAGGATGCCGCCACGGCACTGGGCTTGTCGCTCAGCCCGCATGTCAACGACACCGCGATGATCGAGCTGATGGTTAGCTCGATTTTCGACAGTGGCTATTTTGAAAGCATTCGTGTGACCGATCCTGCAACTGGCGAGCTGCTGGTCGAACGCAGCGGCGTGCCGGTCAGCGGTGAGGCGCCGCAGTGGTTCGCCCAACTGGTCGATCTGGAAGCCGCGCAGGGCGATGCAATTGTCAGTGATGGCTGGCGGCAAGCCGCGCAGGTGCAGGTGATCAGCCATCCGCTGTTTGCCGTTAGCAAACTCTGGCAGAGCACTCTGGGCAATCTGCTGTGGCTGACCCTGAGCGGCGTGTTGTGTATTGCTCTGGGTGTGCTGCTGCTCAAGCGTCAGCTGCGCCCGCTGGACTATATGGTTGCGCAGTCCAATGCGATTGCCCGACGCGAATTTCTCAGCTTGCCGGAACTGCCGAAAACCCCCGAGTTTCGCCGGGTGGTCAACGCGATGAACCAGATGGTCGGCAAGCTCAAGGCGCTGTTTGCCGAGGAGGCTGCGCGCAGCGAAGTGCTGCGTGCGGAAGCCTATCAGGACAGCCTGACCGGGCTGGCCAATCGGCGCTATTTCGATTTGCAGCTGCATGCGCGGCTCAACGTTGAGGAGCAGGCCTGCAGCGGCTACCTGCTGTTGCTGCGGGTTAATGACCTGAGCGGCCTCAATCAGCGTTTGGGTGGGCAGCGTACGGATCAGTTGCTGGTCAGCATCGCCGAACAGTTGCAGCACATCAGTCAGGGCCGTTTTGTTCTGGCGCGCAACCGCGGTGGCGAGTTTGCTTTGCTGGCGCCGGGTCTTGCCCGCAACGACGCACAACAACTGGCCGAACAGCTTGAGCAGAGCCTGCACAGCCTGCAGCAGACCGGTGCCAGTGACTGCCTGCCGGTGGCTCACATCGGCCTGACCAGCTTTGCCCCTGGCGCTGCGGAGGATGAGCTGTACCGCGCGTTGGATGCGGCTTTGGCCCTTGCTGCCAGTCAGGCGCAGCCGAGCTGGGCGTTCAATGAATTGGCCGAGCAATCGCTGGCTGTGGACGAGGGGCAAAGTTGGTACAACCTGCTGGATCAGGCGCTGGAACAGGGCCGTATTCAGTTGTTCTTCCAGCCGGTAGTGGCTGCCGACGAGCCTGCGCGGGTGTTGCACCACAAGGTGTTGGCGCGGGTAATTGATGAGCAAGGTGGGGTAATTCCCGCCGGGCGTTTTCTGCCCTGGGTGGAGCGTTTTGGTTGGGCGGCGCGCCTGGATCGGGTCATGCTCGGTCTGGTGCTGACGCAACTGCAAAGTCATCAGGCTGCTGTTGCGCTGAGCCTGTCCGGTAGCACCCTGCGTGAACCGCAGGCGCTGGCGGCGCTATATGCCCAGCTACAACAGTACCGGCATCTGGGCCCGCGCCTGACTCTGGAGCTAGACGAAGATCAGTTGCCCGATCAGGCCGCGCTGGATAGCCTGACCCAGCGTCTGCGTAGTCTGGGTTTTGGCCTCGGCTTGCAGCACTTTGGTGGGCGTTTCAGCATGATCGGCAACCTGGCCAAGCTTGGCCTCGGTTACCTCAAGGTTGATGGCAGCTATATCCGCGATATCGATCAGGAAAACGACAAGCGCCTGTTTATCGAAGCCATGCAGCGGGCAGCCAACAGCATCGACCTGCCGCTGATTGCCGAGCGAGTTGAAACCGAAGGGGAATGGCAGGTACTGCGCGCCATGGGTATCAATGGCGTGCAGGGCCGTCTATTTGGTGAGCCGGGGCCTTGGCGCTAACAGCGGCTTTTGTAGGAGCGGGCTTGCCCGCGAGCTTTTGTCAGCCTGACGCGTTGCTGACCGAGGGTTAGATCAGTTTCGATTCGTCGTCGTTGATCAGTCGATGCAGGCCACCCAAGGCATCCCGCGCCTTGCTACGGCCGACCAACTTACCCTGCGCCGCTTCCGGTAGATCAGTGATACGCACCACTCCCTTGCGGATCAGCACGGTAATCAAGTCTTCCAGTACCCGGATCATATCCAGGTCACTCTGTTTGAGCTGCAGCAGGCTGCTTTCTACGCTCTGATTGGCATACCAGGCTTCTGCTTCCTGGCTGTCAGCCAGGAGCTCACCATCCATGCCTTCGAAAGGCGCTGCCTCGACCTGCTGCAAATTGCCCCAGGCATCCCGCTTTACATACAACATCGACCGCTCCTTGCCTTAGTTGCCGCCCAAATAAACAACCCCGCTTCCTTATGGTAGCGGGGTTGGGTTCATCAGGTGTGGTCGATTTTGATCAGTGGGTCGGCACCGGCAATCAGCGAGTTGACCAGATCAGCCTGGCTGAGGTTGCCAGGGTTGATATTGAAATTACCGCCGCTGCCATTCTCCAGCTTGATGGTTACATCGGCATTGCTGCCGCTAGCGTTGAGCACCCCGGTGCTGCTGATCAACAGCGTCGAAGTGGCAGTATCTACGCGTAGGTAGTTGAGGATATTGCCGTCATTCTCACCTTGCAGCAGGTCATGCAGGTCGATGCGGTCACCTTCGCTGGTGTTGAAGTCCCGGACAATATCTCGACCGCCCGCGGTGTTCAGATCGCCGCGCTGCCAGAGGAATAGATCCTTACCTGCACCGCCAGTCAGCGTGTCATTGCCCAATCCACCCCGGAGAATGTCATCGTCAGCACCGCCATTAAGAATATCGTTACCGACTTCACCATTGAGGAAGTCATTACCGGTTCCGCCATTCAGTGTGTCATCACCGACACCGCCATAGAGGTGATCATTGCCACTCTGACCGTTGAGTGTGTCAGTACCGGCACCGCCGTAGATCAGGTCGTTACCATCGCTGCCGTTGATGGTGTCGTTGCCGTTGTAACCACGAATTAGATCATTGCCCGCTGTACCGTTAAGAGTGTTGTCGCCAGCGGTGGCATTGGTCAACGTGTTGGTGGTTTCGCTGATAGTGACACTGAACGACTGCGAACTACTGGTCGTGTGGCTATTGGCCGTTTCTGTGGCGGTACCGGTGAACGTCAGGTTCAGCGTGCCGGTGTAGCCCGCAGGCGGCAGCAGATGCAGATTGCTCAGGTCGCTGGCGGTTAGCGTCCAGCTGCCGTTGCCATTGTCGGTTCCCGCACTCAGTCGTGCGCCAGCTGGAAGACCAGCAAGCACTAGACCCAGAGTTTCTGAGCCATCTTTGTCCGCCAGTTGGGCAAACAGTGAAAGCGCTATAGGTGTTGCATAGGCTGCTGCACTGCCGCTCTGATTGAAGCTGGCCTGAGACAGCGACAGGGATGAGTCCTTTGCTGAGTCTCGTCCATTGAGTACCAACCAGCTAAAACTGTAATTGCCATTTTGGGTAGCGGTATAGCTGAAGCTGCCATTGCTAGTAAGGCTGGGGAATTTGGATTCCGACGAATCCACCACGAAGGTTTCTCGGCTTCCATTGGGGCCGGTCACGATGAGTACAACCAAATCGTTGTAGCCATTCTGCACTTCGTTTGAGAGGTTTTCACCGTTGGTAAAGGAATAGTTCCAGTTAACCGTGGTACCGCTAGCCATGCTGTAGTTGGACTGGGTAGCTTTACCGTCAATTACAGTGACCGTCCCGTTGTGATTAATGTTAGGCCCGGTTGGGTTGAAACGGTTGTCGAGGAGCCCAGCGGGTAGGCCAAGCTCAGTTTCCAAGTCTGTGCGCGAGATACCACTGCCGGCATCGAACGCTGCAGTATTGATTGGCGTATCGGTGCTGCCAGTCGAGATTACTGTGGCGCCAGGATTGACGACGAAAATATTGGCTACAGGCGATATCAACGGGGCATCAGCTTGCGGTGTCACAGTTACGGTTACCTGGGAGCTCGACGTGCCGCCCTTGCCATCGCTGATGCTGTACTGGATCTGCGCTGTACCGCTGAAGTTGCTTGCGGGGGTGAAGCTCAGGGTGTTGTCCGCGTTGATCACCACGGTGCCATTGCTGGCCGTTGCTCCAGTAACAGTCAGGCTATTACCGTCAACGTCAATATCATTGGCTAGCACGTTGATGATGACTGGGACGTCCTCATTCGTGGTAGCGCTATCGGCCGCCGCAACTGGCGCATCGTTGACCGCCTTGATTCCGACGGTAACCGTGGCTGAAGAAAGGCCGCCTTGGCCGTCGCTCACGGTATAAGTGAAGGTGGCGGGGCCGTTGTAATTAGCATTAGGGGTGAAAACAACATTACCGCCGACTAGTGCAACCGTGCCATGGGTAGCTCCTTGCACGCTCACGATGCTGATTGCATTGCCATCTGGGTCGCTGTCGTTACCCAGCAGCGTGGCTGGAGTAATGGTCAGGGCCTGATCCTCGTTGGTCACCAGCGCCGGGTTCTCATGCTGCAGCGAGCTGCCTCCTACGACAGTGTAACTACCGCCTTGAGGACGCAACTCAACGGTCAGCTGAGCATTGCCATCCTGATCCCAATAGACAATTTCAAACTGCTGTGCACCGCCTTCTGGCACCGTGAATACCACGGATTCGCGCGCTGTTGGGCCTTGGTTGCCGTTGTATTCGGCAACCGTCTGGCCATTGATGCGGATGCTGAAGCCGTCATCCGCCGTTACGCGGAATTGGTAGTTACCGGCGGCCAGATTAATCAAGCCGCTGAGCTTGAGAATGGCGTCCGAAGTACTGGAGGGATCATTCGACAGGCTTGAAGCGTCACCACCCAGGAAGTTCTGCAGATTCGAGCCATTGCCTAACCCGCCATTGCCTATAGGGCCGTAGTTCACGTTGGTAGCCGTAAAGGTTTCTGTAGGCGCCCGGCCATTGATGAATGTTTCGACTTGGCTAAGGTTGGTCAGATTGGCGCCGTTGGTTCCCTCGCTGTAGCCAAAGTACTGGCCAACCAGCCCGGAAATCAGGTAGCTATCATTGGTGGCGATTGGGTCGCTATTGAGGTTCAAGCTGCCCGCAGTGCCTGCGTTGCCAGCTAGGTCGGTATAACTGCCGGCGGGCAGGCTGACGCTAGGCGAGCCACCACCTGTTGAGGTGAAGGTAGCCGTCCAGACCGCCGGGTTACCTGCCGACTGCGTCAGATTACTGATCGTTCCGCCCGTTGGAACGATGTCGCTTGCAGTAACGCCGGTGACCGCTTCGCTGAAGGTGAAGGTCAGCGTCGTAGCCTCTCCGACTGAGAGGTTACTGTCGGTGGTGCTGATAACAACGGTTGGGCCAGTGGTGTCCCCGACCACAGCGCTGTCAGCACCCGGTGCCGAGGTGTTGCCGGCGGCATCGGTGACGGTGGCGGTGGCGCTGACGGTCTGGCCATCGGCCGGACGGGCGACATCGAAGGTCACGCCATTGGTGATCTGCGCCTGGGTCAGCACGATCGGGGCCTGGGCCACGCCGTTGAGGCTGACGTTCAGGGTATCGCCGACGGCCGCACCGGCTGGCAGTGCCACGCTGACGGTCACGGTGGTGGCGGCGCCCAGCTCAGCCGTGCTGAGGGTGCCGTCGTTGTTGGCATCGGTTGCGATGGTCACGGTCGGTGCGGCAACCTGAGTGTCGAGGGTAAAGGTCAGGCTGGACGGAGCCGAGGTGTTGCCGGCGAGATCAGTCTGACGCACTTGAATGGTGTTGCTGCCTTCCACGGCGACCGGCGCTGTGGTGGTCCAGGTGGTGCCGTCGGTGCTGTATTCGACGGTGGCACCTGGTTCGGTGCCGCTGACGCTGTAGGTGCCATCGTTGCTGACCAGATCGCCGGCGACACCGCTGTCGGTGGTGAGGGCGAGGGTCGGTGCGGCAACCTGAGTGTCGAGGGTAAAGGTCAGGCTGGACGGAGCCGAGGTGTTGCCGGCGAGATCAGTCTGACGCACTTGAATGGTGTTGCTGCCTTCCACGGCGACCGGCGCTGTGGTG
>JBIHZW010000417.1:0-2500 GCA_044240245.1 Pseudomonas sp.
GCTGGTGATCGACGAGTCCCACGTCTCCGTGCCGCAGGTCGGCGCGATGTACAAGGGCGACCGTTCGCGCAAGGAAACCCTGGTGGAATACGGCTTCCGTCTGCCTTCGGCGCTGGATAACCGGCCGATGCGCTTTGAGGAGTGGGAGGCGGCCAGCCCGCAGACCATCTTCGTTTCCGCCACGCCGGGCAACTACGAGGCCGAGCATGCCGGGCGGGTGATTGAGCAGCTGGTGCGCCCGACCGGCCTGGTCGACCCGCAGATCGAAGTGCGCCCGGCGCTGACTCAGGTTGATGACCTGCTCTCGGAAATCCACAAGCGTGTGGCCATTGAGGAGCGTGTGCTGGTCACCACCCTGACCAAGCGCATGGCCGAGGACCTGACCGATTACCTGGCCGATCACGGGGTCAAGGTGCGCTACCTGCACTCGGACATCGACACGGTGGAGCGGGTCGAGATTATTCGCGATCTGCGTATCGGCGCCTTCGATGTGCTGGTGGGGATCAACCTGCTGCGCGAAGGCCTGGATATGCCTGAAGTGTCGCTGGTGGCGATTCTCGATGCGGACAAGGAGGGCTTCCTGCGCAGCGAGCGCTCGCTGATCCAGACCATTGGCCGCGCCGCGCGTAACCTTAATGGCCGGGCGATCCTGTATGCCGACCGCATGACCGGCTCGATGGAGCGCGCAATCGGCGAGACCGAGCGCCGCCGTAACAAGCAGATCGCCTTCAACGAAGCCAACGGCATTATCCCCAAGGGCGTGTTCAAGGACGTGCAGGACATCCTTGAAGGCGCCACCGTGCCCGGCTCGCGCAGCAAGAAGCGTAAGGGCATGGCCCAGGCGGCCGAAGAAAGCGCGCGTTACGAGAACGAGCTGCGCTCGCCGAGCGAGATCACCAAACGCATCCGTCAGCTGGAAGAGAAGATGTACCAGCTGGCCCGCGACCTAGAGTTCGAGGCCGCGGCGCAGCTGCGTGATGAGATTCAGAAACTGCGGGATCGACTGCTGCAGGTTTGATTGAGCGAATGTGCGAGGGGGCTTTAGCCGCGAAAACAGTGTCGCTCTGTCGCGGCTAAAGCCCCTACCACAAATGCTGTTCAGCGTCGGCCGAAGATAATCAGCACCACACCACCCAGGGTGATCCCGCAGGCTAGCATCGCCATCAGGCTGAGTCGTTCACCCAGCAGCAGATAGCCCAGCAGCAATGCTACCACTGGGTTGACGAAGGCAAAGGTCGACACCAGGCTCGGCCGCACTTCGCGCAGCAGCCAGAAGTACGCCGGATACACGCCGAGGCTGACCGGCAGTACCAGATAGGCCAACCACAACCAGGCATTGCTGCTTATGGCGCGCAGGTCGAGTGCTTGCCAGTCGCCATGCAACAGGCCGAACAGTGCCAGTAGCAGCGCGCCGATCAGCATCTGCAGGCTCAACCCTAGCCAGCTGGAGCGAAACGGCGGGCGCTGGCGCATCAAACAGGCACCGCCGGCCCAGAGTAGCGTGGCAAACACCACCAGAAGCCCGGCGAACCACTGCTCGGCGGAGGCGCTGTGGTCCAGAGCGTTATTCATCAGCAACACAATCCCGCCGCAGGCCAGCGCCAGGCCGCACATCACCCACAGCGGCGGGCGCTCACCCAGCAGCCATTCCAACGCCACGCTCCATAGCGGCAGGGTGGTGTAGAGCATCGCCAGCATGCCGGTCGGCAGATACTGGTTGGCGTAGATCAGCGCGCCCTGGCCGACCGCGATCAGGGCCAGGCTGCCGATCAGCACGCCGCCCCAGTCGCTGCGCTGCATACGCAGTTGGCCGCTGAGCACCACCCAGAGCAAGGCGAGTAGGCCGGCAATCGAGAAGCGCAGGCAGCCGATGATAAAGGGCGGTATTTCCTGCAGGAGAAAGTGGTTGGCCAGGTAGGTGGTGCCCCAGCCGATATAGATAGTGGCAAAGGCGACGATCAGCAGCAGGCTGCGGGTGCGTGATGGGGTGGGCATGGCGATCTGATTTGACGAGTGTAGGGCGGGTGTCTGGATAAAGCGGCAAGGCCCGCAGGAGAGGCCGTCAGTCTAAGCAGGCTGACGTTGTTGTCCAGCCTGCTGCGCACTACAAGACAAAGCGTTAACCCGCCGCAGGCGCTGACGCAGCTGAAATAGCCGCGCTGGCTGGAGCCGGCGGCGGCCAGCCTGTTAATATCGCGGGCTTGAAAGATTGCCCGTTGCACATTCTCTGAGAGCCGCCATGACCACCGTTCGTACCCGTATCGCGCCGTCGCCCACTGGTGATCCGCACGTAGGCACCGCCTATATAGCCCTGTTTAACCTGTGCTTTGCCCGTCAGCACGGTGGCGAATTTATCCTGCGTATCGAAGATACCGATCAAGTGCGCTCGACCCGTGAGTCGGAACAGCAGATCTACGACGCCCTGCGCTGGCTGGGTATCGAGTGGAGCGAAGGTCCGGACGTTGGCGGCCCGCACGGCCCGTATCGGCAGAGCGAGCGC
>JBIHZW010000142.1:0-8845 GCA_044240245.1 Pseudomonas sp.
TGCCCACAGCTTCGGCAATATCGTGCAGCACTAGGGGTTTCATGGCCTCGTCGCCATAATCGAGGAAACCGCGCTGATGTTCGACGATCTGCGTGGCAACCTTCATCAGGGTTTCGTTGCGGCTTTGCAGGCTTTTGATAAACCAGCGCGCTTCCTGCAGCTGGTTACGCATAAAGGTGTTGTCGGCGCTTGAGTCGGCGCGCTTCACAAACCCTGCGTATTGCGCGTTTACCCGCAGGCGCGGCATGGCCTCCTGGTTCAGCTCCACCAGCCAGCGCTCGTTGTGTTTGCGCACGATGACATCGGGTACCACGTATTCCGGCTCGCTGGATTCGATCTGCGAACCAGGACGCGGGTTGAGACTTTGAATCAGGTCGATAACCTGGCGCAGCTCGTCTTCCTTGAGCTTCATGCGGCGCATCAGCTGGCTGTAGTCGCGGCTGCCAAGCAGGTCGAGGTAGTCACTGGCCAGGCGCTGGGCTTCGCTCAGCCATGGGGTTTTTGCCGGCAGCTGACGCAGTTGCAGGAGCAGGCACTCGCCCAGGTTACGCGCGGCAATACCGGTAGGCTCGAACTGCTGGATACGGTGCAGCACGGCTTCGACTTCGTCGAGCTCGATATCCAGTTCCGGGTCGAAGGCTTCGACCACTTCTTCCAGGGTTTCTTCCAGGTAGCCCTGTTGGTTGATGCAGTCGATTAGGGTGACGCCGATCAGGCGATCTTTGTCCGACATCGGGGCCAGATTGAGCTGCCAAAGCAGGTGGCTTTGCAGGCTCTCGCCGCTAGACGTACGGGTGGTGAAATCCCACTCGTCGTCATCGTTGGTGCTGCTCGGCAGGCTGCTGGCGCTGGTCTGGTAGATATCTTCCCAGGCAGTATCGACGGGCAGTTCATTGGGAATGCGCTCGCCCCAATCGCCTTCTTCCAGGTTGTCCACAGTCTGCGTGGCTTCCTGATAGTTGGTTTCCTGATAGGGCGCTTCGGGCTGTTCGCTGGGGCTGGCGCTTTCTGCGCCATCAGCCATAGGGTCCGAATTGTCGAAATCATCGCCATCTTCCTGGCGTTCGAGCATCGGGTTGGACTCCAAGGCCTCCTGGATCTCTTGTTGCAGATCCAGGGTCGACAGTTGGAGCAGGCGGATGGCCTGTTGCAGCTGCGGTGTCATCGTCAGCTGCTGGCCCATTCTCAGGACTAGCGATGGTTTCATTGCAGACCTTATTTACCGGCGTCTGTGCGCAATCCACTACAGGGCGTTTTCAAAAAGCGCCACTAGGAAGCAAATAATATGCCTAACTTTAAGGGCTTTGCCTAGCAGGCCGTTGAAAACTACCTGCGTTGCCGATACAGCGTTAAAAACTGGCTCAAAATGCTCATGTACAACTCGTACACTCCGCTTTTTCGCCTGTTTTCGCCTTGTCTCGGCGGCCTCGCCTACGTTTTCAACGGCCTGCTAGCTTTGGCTGCAGTCGGCTTGAGAAAAGCTGTGGTTACAGCCGGAACTCATGCCCCAGGTAAACTTCTTTCACTGTCTGGTTGGCCAGAATGGTCTCGGCATCACCTTCGGCGATCAGTTGGCCATCGCTGACGATATAGGCGGTTTCGCAGATATCCAGGGTCTCGCGGACGTTGTGGTCGGTGATCAATACACCGATGCCCTTGGCTTTGAGGTGATGGATGATCTGTTTGATGTCGCCCACGGAAATCGGGTCAACACCGGCGAATGGTTCGTCGAGCAGGATGAACTTGGGGTTG
Organism: Pseudomonas sp.; assembly: GCA_044240245.1. GTDB lineage: Bacteria > Pseudomonadota > Gammaproteobacteria > Pseudomonadales > Pseudomonadaceae > Aquipseudomonas. The sequence continues at coordinate 1,753 of JBIHZW010000142.1, forward strand.
GTTGCCAGGGCACGGGCAATTTCCACGCGGCGGCGTTCACCACCGGACAGGCTCATGCCGAGGTTGTCGCGGATATGGCTGATATGGAATTCCTGCAGCAGGCCCTCAAGCTCCTTGCGGCGTGCAGGGCCGTCGAGGTCTTTGCGGGTTTCCAGGATGGCCATGATGTTGTCGGCCACGCTGAGCTTGCGGAAAATCGAGGCTTCCTGCGGCAGGTAGCCGATACCGGCGCGCGCGCGGCCATGCATGGGCTGATGGCTGACGTCGAGATCATCGATCATCACGCGGCCCTGATCGGCCTGTACCAGGCCGACGATCATGTAGAAGCAGGTGGTCTTGCCGGCGCCGTTGGGGCCAAGCAGGCCGACGATCTGCCCGCTGTCGATGCTCAGGCTGACGTCGCGCACAACCTGACGGCCTTTGTAGCTCTTGGCCAGGTGTTGGGCTTTCAATGTGGCCATTATTACTGCGCCTGTTGGTCGGCTGGTTTGTTCTTCGGCTGGATTACCATGTCGATGCGCGGGCGTGGCGCAGTGACATTGGTGCCTGTGGCGCGGCCGGCGTTGACGATCTGGCGCTGGGTGTCATAGACGATTTTCTCGCCTTCGAAGGTGTTGCCTTCCTGAATCACCTTGGCCTGGTCGATCAGTACCACGCGCTCGTTGGCCATAAAGTACTGGATGGTCAGGCCATAGGCCTTGACGATCTGCTTGTCGGCCGACGGCAGTTGTTCGTAGTAGGCCGGCTTGCCGACCGAGGTAAATACCTCGACATCACCTTGGGCGTTCTGGGTGATGGTCACGGTGTCGCCGGTGACCTTCATAGTGCCCTGGGTGATGACTACGTCGCCGCGATAAACGGCAACGCCTTGTTTGTCATCGAGTTCCGCGCTGTCAGCCTGGATACGGATCGGCTGTTCGCGGTCGGATGGCAGAGCCCAGGCGCTGACACTTCCGAGTGCGGCGCTGAGGCTGAGTAGTAGGGGGAGGGTGTTAACGAGCCTCATGCTGACCTCTTACGTTGGACAGCAGGAGCATCCTGCCGTCATTCATGTACGCTTTCATTCCTTGTGCCGTGGTCACCCCATTGGCCGCGTCGATTCTAACGGCTTGCTGGGTCTGCGCATATTCCTTCTCGGGGAATACGGTCAGGCGGCTGGTGGTGAGGATGGTCGGGCGGCCTTTGGCGTCGGTACGTTCGACGCGTACCTTGTCGATCAGTTCGACCTCAACGCCGCCTGGCGACACTTCACCGCGCTCACTACGGATTTTCCAGGGCAGCTCTGTGCCGCGGAACAGGTTCATGTTCGGGCTGGTCATCAGGGTGATGTCGCTGGCCTTGACGTGCTCGACCTTGTCGGCGGTCAGCTCGTAGTGCAGCTTGCCGTCGGCCTGGTATTGCACGGTGTAGGTGTTGGTGGCGTAAAAGTCGATGGCGTTATCAGTCCCAGCGTTGCGGGATTGCTCGTTAAAGCCATCCGGGCTGAGGTTCCAGTAGCCGAGCGCCGCTACCAGCAGGGCGACAACAGCGAACAGAGCAATATTGAATAACTTGCGGGGCATGGTTGGCCTATAGGTAAGCGGCTTGAGCGGCTTCAAGGGTGCCTTGGGCGTGCATGATCAGTTCGCAGAACTCACGGGCGGCGCCTTCGCCGCCGCGAGCACGGGTAATCCCGTGGGCATGTTGGCGAACAAAGCCGTCGGCGCTAGCGACTGCCATGCCCAGGCCTACGCGGCGGATCACCGGCAGATCGGGCAGGTCGTCACCCAGATAAGCAACCTGTGCATAGTCTAGGCCCAGTTCGCCGAGCAGCTCATCAAGAACTACCAGCTTGTCTTCGCGGCCCTGATACAAGTGTTGAATCCCCAGGTTCTGCGCCCGGCGCTCGACCACTGGAGTTTTGCGGCCGCTGATAATGGCGGTGCGCACGCCAGAGTTGATCAGCATCTTGATGCCATGACCGTCGAGGGTGTTGAAGGTCTTGAACTCGCTGCCGTCGACCAGAAAGTACAGTTTGCCGTCGGTCAGCACGCCGTCGACGTCGAAAATGGCCAGTTTGACGGTTTTGGCGCGTTGTAGCAGGTCGGGGCTGGTCAGGTCAGTGCTCATCACATTACCCCGGCGCGGAGCAGGTCGTGCATGTTCAGCGCGCCAATTGGCAGGTCGTTGTCGTCGATCACCACCAGCGAGCTGATCTTGTGGTCTTCCATGATTTTCAAAGCCTCTGCCGCGAGCATTTCCGCGCGGGCGGTCTTGCCGTGGGCGGTCATTACGTCGTCGATAATGGTCTGGCGTACGTCGATGTTGCGGTCCAGGGTGCGGCGCAAATCGCCGTCGGTGAAGATCCCGGCCAGGCGGCCGTCGTCCTCGGTCACCACGGTCATGCCCAGGCCTTTCTGGGTCATTTCCAGTAGCGCGTCACGCAGTGAGGTGCCGCGCTTGATGCGTGGCAGGCTGTCGCCGGCGTGCATGACGTTTTCCACCTTGAGCAGCAGGCGTCGGCCCAATGCACCGCCCGGGTGGGAGAACGCGAAATCTTCGGCGGTAAAGCCGCGGGCTTCCAGCAGGGCAATGGCCAGGGCGTCGCCCAGGACCAGCGATACCGTGGTGGAAGAGGTTGGGGCCAGGTTCAGCGGGCAGGCTTCCTGGGATACGCGGGCGTCCAGGTTGACTTCGGCGGCCTTGGCCAGCGGTGATTCCGGGTTGCCGGTCATGCTGATCAGGCGGATGCCGAGGCGCTTGATCAGTGGCAGCAGGGTAACGATTTCTGCGGTGGAGCCCGAGTTGGACAGGGCCAGCACCACGTCATCGCGGGTGATCATGCCCATATCGCCATGGCTCGCTTCGGCCGGGTGTACAAAGAAAGCAGTGGTGCCGGTGCTGGCCAGTGTGGCGGCAATCTTGTTGCCGACGTGGCCGGATTTGCCCATGCCGACCACAACCACGCGGCCTTTGCTGGCGAGAATCAGCTCGCAGGCTCGCACGAAATCACCATTGATACGCGCCAGCAGATCCTGGATGGCTTCGAGCTCCAGGCGGATGGTGCGTTGCGCTGACTGGATCAGATCGGTGGACTGGCTCATGACTTCTCTGCGGCGTACGGGCTAAAAGCTGCCGATTATAACGGTAAAGGTGCGCCTGCCCAGTGTTTCCAGTGGCGAGTTGGTTGTAGGAACTGTGCGGCGCTTATCTTCGGCAACACCTTCAGTCTTGGGCGAGGAATGCCGCGATGGTATAGTTCGCGGCCATTTTCGGTACGTTCGACGACCAGTAGTGCCCTTTGTTCAGGGCGGTACGTCAGTCAGGCAAGCGTTGAGCAAGGAGTCCAGATGAGCGCCGAGAACCCGTATGCGGTTGAGCTGAAGAACGTCAGCTTCAAACGCGGCGAGCGGGATATTTTCAAAAACATCGATATCCGCATTCCCCGTGGCAAGGTCACCGGGATCATGGGGCCGTCCGGCTGTGGCAAAACCACGCTGCTGCGCCTGATCGCTGCCGAACTCAAGCCGAGCCAGGGTGAAGTCTGGGTCAATGGCCTGGATTTGCCGACGCTGTCGCGCAGCGAACTGTTCGATATGCGCAAGCAGATGGGGGTGCTGTTCCAGAGCGGTGCGCTATTTACCGACCTGGATGTGTTCGAGAACGTTGCCTTTCCGCTGCGGGTGCATACCCAGCTGCCGGAAGAGATGATTCGCGACATCGTGCTGATGAAGCTGCAGGCGGTAGGCCTGCGTGGTGCTCTGGAGCTGATGCCGGACGAGCTGTCGGGCGGCATGAAGCGTCGCGTGGCACTGGCCCGGGCGATTGCCCTGGATCCGCAAATACTTATGTATGACGAACCTTTCGTCGGCCAGGACCCGATTGCCATGGGTGTTCTGGTGCGTCTGATTCGCCTGCTGAGCGATGCGTTGGGGATCACCAGCATTGTGGTGTCCCATGACTTGGCGGAAACCGCGAGCATTGCCGACTACATCTATGTAGTGGGCGACACCCAGGTGCTGGGGCAGGGCACGCCAGCCGAGTTGATGGCGTCGGATAACCCGCGCGTGCGCCAGTTTATGCAGGGCATCCCGGATGGCCCGGTACCATTCCACTTTCCTGCGGCCAATTACCGCGACGATCTTCTGGGGGAGCGCTGATGCGCAAGACATCTGTGCTCGAGCGGGTGCGCCTGTTTGGCCGCGCCGGTATTGATGTAGTGGCCACGCTGGGGCGTTCAGGGCTGTTTCTGCTGCGCGCGCTGTTTGGGCGTGGTTCGACCGGCAACAGCTTTCAGCTACTGATCAAGCAACTGTATTCGGTTGGGGTGATGTCCCTGGCCATCATCGTCGTCTCCGGCATCTTTATTGGCATGGTGCTGTCGCTGCAGGGTTTCAGCATTCTGGCCAAATACGGTTCCGAGCAGGCGGTCGGGCAGATGGTTGCCCTGACTCTGCTGCGTGAGTTGGGGCCAGTGGTCACCGCCTTGCTGTTTGCTGGTCGTGCCGGCTCGGCGCTGACGGCGGAAATCGGCAATATGAAATCCACCGAACAGCTGTCGAGCCTGGCGATGATCGGTGTTGACCCGCTCAAATATATTGTCGCGCCGCGGCTGTGGGCCGGTTTTATCTCGATGCCGTTGCTGGCGATGATCTTCAATGTGGTCGGTATCTGGGGCGGTGCGATGGTCGCCGTCGACTGGCTGGGGGTTTATGAGGGCTCGTTCTGGGCCAATATGCAAAGCAGTGTTTCGTTTCGCGAAGATGTGCTCAATGGTGTGATCAAGAGCGTGGTCTTTGCGTTTGTCGTGACATGGATCGCCGTGTTCCAGGGCTATGACTGTGAGCCGACTTCGGAAGGGATTAGTCGTGCCACCACGAAAACCGTGGTGTACGCCTCGCTCGCCGTATTGGGGCTGGACTTTATTCTGACCGCTTTGATGTTTGGAGATTTCTGATGCAGAACCGCACGCTGGAAATTGGTGTCGGCTTGTTCCTGTTGGCCGGGTTGTTGGCCTTGTTGCTGCTGGCCTTGCGCGTCAGCGGTTTGACCGTCGGCAGCAGCGAAAATACTTACAAGGTGTACGCGCACTTTGAGAATATCGCCGGTTTGACGGTCAGATCGAAAGTGACTATGGCCGGCGTGACAATCGGCAAGGTCACGGCGATTGATCTGGATCGCAACAGCTATATGGGGCGCGTCACCATGGTATTGGATGATGCTGTGGATAATCTGCCGGCAGACTCCACCGCCTCGATTCTGACTGCGGGCCTGTTGGGCGAGAAATACATTGGGCTTAGCGTGGGCGGCGAAGAAGAGGTGCTGCGCGATGGTGGCACCATTCACGACACACAGTCGTCATTGGTACTGGAAGACCTGATTGGCAAGTTTCTGCTCAATTCGGTCAATAAAGACCAGGCTAATTAATAGAGGTGCTGAACATGTTCAAAACGCTGCGTAACGCTTTGTTTATCTGCCTGGCCGCCATGTCATTCTCTGCGTTGGCAGCCCCAGCCGCGCATGAAGTGGTGCAGCAGACCACCACCACGCTGCTGGCCGACCTCAAGGCCAACAAGGAGCAGTACCGCACCGATCCAGGCGCGTTTTATACCGCTCTGAACAACATTCTCGGCCCGGTTGTGGATGTCGACGGAATCTCCCGTGGCGTGATGACCGTGCGCTACTCGCGCCAGGCCTCGCCGGAGCAGATGCAGCGCTTTCAGGAAAACTTCAAGCGCAGCCTCATGCAGTTCTATGGCAATGCCCTGCTCGAATACAACAACCAGGATATCCGCGTGCTGCCAGTCAGCGGCCAGCAGGACCCTGAGCGCACCTCGGTGAATATGGAGATCAAGGACGGCAAGGGCACGGTCTACCCGCTGTCCTACACCATGGTCAGCCTCGATGGCACCTGGAAGATGCGCAACGTGATCATCAACGGCATCAACGTCGGCAAGCTGTTCCGTGACCAGTTCGCCCAGGCCATGCAGGACAATCGCAATGACCTCGACAAGGTCATCGACAACTGGACCGAGACCGTCGCCAAGGCCCGCCAGGGGGCGAATGCATCGTGAGTCAGGCCAGCATCAGCGAGGCGTCGCCCGGCGTTTTCAGTCTGGTCGGCGTGCTCGATTATTTGAGCGCCCCGGCGCTGCGCGAGCAAGGCGCTCGCCTGCTCAAGGTCAGCCCGGCGGCTGCTTGTGTGCTTGATTGCGCTGGTGTGGAGAGGTCCAGCAGCGTCGGGCTGTCGCTGTTGCTGGCGTTTATGCGTGACGCCAATGCAGCCGGCAAGACCCTGAGCGTGAGCAATCTGCCCAAGGACATGCGTGAGATAGCTGGCGTCTGTGGTCTGCTTGAAATTATTCCGCTGCAGGCTTGAGCAGGGCTTCGGTCGGCTGGCAGTAATGCGGGGTTCGCAGGCGGGGGGCTTTTTTGTATGATGCTCGGCCCGCGAGCGTCTGCTCGGCTGTCGTTAATTCATGCATTGATCGAGGTTGAGCATGCAAGCCTTAGAAGTAAAGAGTCTCCTTGAGGCTAAATTGCCGGATACCCAAGTGGAAGTCGAAGGCGAAGGCTGCAACTTTCAGCTGAACCTGATCAGTGACGAACTGGCCGCTCTTGGCCCAGTCAAGCGTCAGCAGCAGATCTACGCTCACCTCAATGCCTGGATCGCCGATGGCAGCATCCACGCCGTGAGCATGAAATTTTTTAGCCGTGCCGATTGGGCCGCGCGCTCCTAAACCGAGAGAATCATGGACAAACTGATTATTACCGGCGGTGTGCGCCTTGATGGCGAAATCCGCATTTCCGGGGCGAAGAACTCTGCCCTGCCGATTCTCGCCGCCACCCTGCTCGGTGACGCGCCTGTCACCATCTGCAACCTGCCGCACCTGCACGACATCACCACCATGATCGAGCTGTTCGGTCGCATGGGTATCGAGCCGATCATCGACGAGAAGCTCAGCGTCGAAGTCGACGCGCGGGCGATCAAGACCCTGGTTGCACCCTATGAGCTGGTGAAAACCATGCGCGCCTCGATCCTGGTGCTCGGCCCGATGGTCGCGCGCTTCGGTTATGCCGAAGTGGCCCTGCCAGGTGGCTGCGCCATCGGCTC
>JBIHZW010000143.1:0-8844 GCA_044240245.1 Pseudomonas sp.
TGATAAAGGTGGTCAGGGCTGCGCCCTTGTTGCCACGCTCTTCTTTCTCGACTTGAACGATGACTTCCTGGCCTTCCTTGAGCACGTCTTTGATATTGACGCGGCCTTCTGGAGCCTTGCTGAAGTATTCGCGGGAGATTTCTTTGAGCGGGAGAAAGCCGTGGCGCTCAGAGCCGAAGTCGACGAAAGCGGCTTCGAGGCTTGGTTCTACGCGGGTGATTTTACCCTTGTAGATGTTGGATTTTTTCTGCTCACGGGCTCCGGACTCGATGTCCAGGTCGTAGAGTTTCTGCCCATCTACTAGGGCAACACGCAACTCTTCGGGCTGAGTTGCGTTAATCAGCATTCTTTTCATGTAGTACCGTCGGTTTCCGGTGCTGGCGGAAGCGGCGTTCGGCACACACGACTTCAGGGGTCGGTGTCAGGTGCGTCAGGAACGGTCGTAAAGCGTTCCAGTGTCTAGCGGCGGTCAGCCAATTGTGCTGGGCCGCGACGGACGTCTCCTGCTCGCTGTGATAACAGAAAGCACTAAGTCAGGAGGAGGAATCAGCTGTTGGTAGCGGACGAGATGAGGCGTCTTGGTAAAGCGAGCTGCTACGCGGACCAACAGTTGTACATCTCCACCCTACACGTATCGCTGAAACTCGGGTGCCGCTCGCGAAAATCCGCAGCGGGTTAACTATTACCGCAACCGTCCAAAGGGGCAGGCTGCGCATCATGGCTTAAAGGCTTTATTTCCGAGTTATTCACAGCCTTGGAGGCTTTTCTTTCGTTGAATAACCCGTCGGACGGCCTCACGTCCCGAATGGGTTGCGTTGGTTGGGGATGGCAGTTTTGGCGATCATCCGCAAACCAGGCCGCTTTTGGCGGCGTTCCCGACTATAGCAGCAATGATTAAGTGCTTCAATTCCATAAAAAATTGTTATGATTGCGCGATGACAAATCCTTCCCCTCCAACCTCCGGCGTCCAGCTGCTCGAGGTTGCGCCGGAACTTGCCGGCCAACGCATCGATAACTTTCTCCGCACCCAGCTCAAAGGCGTGCCCAAGACTTTGATTTACCGGATTTTGCGTAAAGGCGAAGTGCGCGTGAATAAAGGTCGAATCAAGCCCGAGTACAAGCTGCAGGCCGGCGACATCATCCGTGTGCCGCCGCTGCGTTTGGCTGAGCGCGATGAGCCCGAGCCGCTGGCTCAGGGGCTTTTGCAGCGTCTTGAAGCTGCAATTGTCTATGAAGACAAGGCGCTGATCGTGCTGAACAAGCCGGCCGGCATCGCTGTGCATGGTGGCAGTGGCCTGCATTACGGGGTTATCGAAGCCTTCCGTCAGCTGCGTCCGGATGCCAAGGATCTGGAGCTGGTGCACCGCCTGGATCGTGATACTTCGGGCCTGTTGATGATTGCCAAGAAGCGCAGCATGTTGCGTCACCTGCACGAAGCCTTGCGTGGCGATGGGGTGGACAAGCGCTATATGGCGCTGGTGCGTGGCAACTGGGCGACGGCCAAGAAGCAGGTCAATGCGCCGCTGCTTAAGAGCAATCTGCGTTCCGGTGAGCGCATGGTTGAGGTTAACCCGGAAGGTAAGGAGGCTTTGACCATCTTCCGTGTGCTACGCCGTTTCGGTGAGTTTGCCACGCTGGTTGAGGCCAAGCCGGTTACCGGGCGTACCCATCAGATTCGTGTGCATGCGCAGCATGCTGGGCACTGCATTGCCGGTGACAGCAAGTACGGCGATGACGATTTCACCAAGGAAATTCGCGATCTAGGCGGTAAGCGCCTGTTTCTGCATGCCTATGAGTTGGTTGTGCCGCTGCCTGAAGGTGGTCAACTCAAACTTGAAGCGCCGGTCGATGAAATGTGGGCGCGGACTATGGTGCGTCTCGGTGAGTGATTGTCAGGAGCATGGCTATCAGCTGCTGATCTTCGATTGGGACGGCACACTGGTCGATTCCATCGGTCGGATTGTCGCCGCGATGCATATGGCTGCCGATGCCTGTGAGTTGCCGCGCTGCACGGATGATCAGGTGCGCGGCATTATCGGCTTGGGTTTGCCTGAGGCGATTCGTTGTCTTTATCCGGATATGCATGACGCACTTCGTGCGCAGCGCTTGCGGCAAAGCTACAGCGAAAACTACCTGGCTCTTGAGTCCGAGCCTTCGGCGCTGTTCCATGGCGTGGCTGAGGGTTTGGAGGCGTTTCGTGCTGAGGGTTATCGTCTGGCGGTAGCGACTGGTAAAGGGCGGCATGGTTTGCAGCGAGTGCTGGCAGATCGTGGCTGGCTGGATTATTTCGACTACAGCCGCTGCGCCGACGAAACGGCAAGCAAGCCGGACCCGCTGATGTTGCACGAGATTCTTGCGCAAAGCGGCGTTGCTGCTGATCGGGCGCTGATGGTGGGTGACTCATCCTTCGATCTGTTGATGGCGCAGCGCGCTGGCATGGATTGTGTGGCGGTCGGCTATGGCGCGCAGCCTTTGCAGGCATTGCGTGAGTGTCAGCCAACGCTGGCAATAGAATGTTTTACCGAGTTGCGCGCCTGGCTAGGTCAGCGTGCGTCTAATCAGTCAGTTGAGGTGGTTTTGCATGGCAGATGAATGGAAGGCGTCGGCGGCTGCAGATGGCGACGGTAAAAGCTGGCAGCTGCTGGAGAAGACCCTGCTGGCCGGTGTGCAGGAGCAGCGTCGGGCGCGGCGCTGGGGGATTTTCTTCAAGCTGCTGACCTTCATTTATATCTTCGGCGCCTTGGCGCTGTTCTCGCCCATGCTGGCGATGAAAAAAGGCGCGACTACCGGCAGTCATACTGCGGTGATCGAAGTGCGCGGGATGATTGCCGATCAAGAATCGGCCAGTGCCGATAATATTGTCAGCAGCCTGCGTGCGGCGTTTGAGGATACCAACACCAAGGGCGTGATCCTGCGCATCAATAGCCCAGGCGGCAGTCCGGTGCAGTCGGGCTACATCTATGATGAGATTCGCCGCCTGCGCGCCGAGTATCCGGCGATCAAACTGTATGCAGTAATCACCGATTTGGGTGCGTCGGGTGCCTATTACATCGCCAGTGCCGCTGATGAAATCTATGCCGATAAAGCCAGTCTGGTCGGCTCCATCGGTGTGACTGCGGCAACCTTTGGTTTTGTGGGGGTGATGGAGAAGCTGGGTGTTGATCGCCGCGTGTATACCTCCGGCGAGCACAAGGCGTTTCTCGATCCGTTCCAGCCGCAAAAGGCCGAAGAGACCAAGTTCTGGCAGGGCGTTCTGGAAACCACCCATCGTCAGTTTATTGCCAGCGTTAAGCAGGGGCGTGGCGAGCGCTTGAAAGATGCCGAGCACCCTGAGCTGTTCTCAGGCCTGATTTGGTCGGGCGAGCAGGCTTTAAAACTCGGGTTGGTCGATGCCTTGGGTAATACCAGCTATGTGGCGCGGGAAGTGATTGGCGAGAAGGAAATCGTCGATTTTACGGTGCAGGAATCGCCTTTCGATCGTTTCGCGAAAACCCTGGGTGCCAGCATGGCTGAGCGCATTGCCCTGTGGATGGGGTTTCAGGGGGCGGCGTTGCGCTGAGGTCTTGGTCTGTTGCAAATAAGCCCGATCATTGATCGGGCTTATTGTTTTTAGGGGATATCGATACCGCTGGCTTGCAGCATGTCCACCAGGCGGATCAGGGGGAGGCCGATCAGGCTGTTGTTGTCGCTGCCTTCTGTGCTGCGAAACAGGCTGATGCCCAGGCCTTCGGCCTTGAAGCTGCCGGCGCAGTCGAAGGGTTGCTCGGCTGCCAGGTAGCGCATGATTTGCGCTTCGCTGAGCGGGCGAAAATGCACGGTGAAGGGTACACAGTCGGTTTGCTGCTGGCCGGTGGCGCTGTTAAACAGGGTGAGGCCGGTCAGAAAGGTCACGCTGTTGCCGCTGGCGGCCATTAGCTGCTCGCGAGCGCGCTCCAGGGTGTGTGGTTTGCCGATGATTTGCGAGCCGAGTACTGCGGCCTGATCTGAGCCGATGATCAGGTGCTGCGGGTGGGTAGTGCTCAGTGCTTGGGCCTTTTCCAGCGAAAGCCGGCACACCAGGGCTTCTGCGTCTTCATCAGGTCGCCGTGATTCGTCGATGTGCGGAGCGCTCCAGGTAAAGGGCAAGCGCAGGCGGGTGAGCAGTTCACGTCGGTAGGGTGAGCTGGAGGCGAGCACCAGAGGCAGCACGGCGATTTCCTTCTATGATAGTCATAGTCGTTTGCAGATGGTGGGCGATTCTAGCTGTCGGTCCATATGCTGGACAGGCCGAATTTCCTTTGACAGCGGCGGGTTGCATCCCTAAAATGCGCCGCCTATGTCAAATGGCCCGATTCCACCTCACGTTGATCCGCGCAAATTAGCTGATCGCAGCGCCACCCTCGAAGGTGAGCTGCAACTGTCAGATTTGCAGCGACTCTGCGGCCCGCTTGCCGATAACCAAGGCATGGTGCGTACGAAGTTCTTCTTCGAGCGCGACGAGCGCAATGCTGTAGTTTTTCACAGCGAGCTTGAGGTTGAAGTCAAGATGGTTTGCCAGCGTTGTCTGGAGCTGGTCACTTTGCCGATCCACAGTGCGTGTGATTACGCTGTGGTGAAAGAGGGTGGAAATACCCAGTCAGTGCCGCAAGGCTATGACGTGATTGAGTTGGGTGAAGACCCATTGGATCTGCTGGCGCTGGTTGAGGAGGAGCTTCTGCTTGCCTTGCCCATTGTCCCGGCTCATGACCCTAAAGATTGCCAGCAGCCGGCCGGCCTCGAAGAGCCCGAGTCGAGCGAGGACGAGGTAACGCGGTCCAACCCGTTCAGTGTATTGGCGCAGTTAAAGCGTGACCCAAACGTTTAGGAGTTAATTAGTTATGGCTGTTCAGCAGAACAAAAAATCCCGTTCCGCCCGTGACATGCGTCGTTCGCACGATGCTCTCGACGCCAGCACCCTGTCGGTCGAGAAAAGCACCGGTGAAATCCACCTGCGTCACCACGTATCGCCAGAAGGCGTTTACCGTGGTCGTAAAGTGATCGATAAGGGCGCTGACGAGTAAATCTTGTCCGCTCCGATCATCGCGATTGATGCAATGGGTGGGGACTTCGGTCCCCACTGCATTGTTCCAGCCTGCATCTCCTGTCTGGCTGAAAACCCCTCGTTGCACCTGGTCCTCGTCGGCCAATCCTCTCTGCTTGAATCTCTGATTGCCCGCTATCCCGGCGTCGATCGTGCCCGTCTGCGTGTTGAGCATGCTGGCGAGATTATCGCCATGGACGAACGTCCGGCCCAGGCGCTGCGTGGCAAGCCGGATTCGTCGATGCGTATCAGCCTTGAGTTACTGCGCAGTGGTGCGGCGCAGGCCTGCGTCAGTGCCGGTAATACCGGGGCGCTGATGGCGTTGTCGCGCTATGTGCTGAAAACCCTGCCCGGCATTGATCGTCCGGCCATGGTCACTGCTATTCCGACGCAGGCGGGCTTCTGTCATCTGCTCGATCTGGGCGCCAATGTCGATTGCAGCGCCGAGCACCTCTATCAGTTTGCCGTGATGGGCTCGGTTACTGCTGAGGCGTTGGGCACAGTGCGTCCGCGAGTAGCGTTGCTGAACGTCGGCACTGAGGACATCAAGGGCAATCAGCAGGTCAAGCTGGCGGCGAGTCTGCTGCAGCAAGCTGAAGGCCTGAACTACATCGGCTTTGTCGAAGGCGATGGGCTGTATCGCGGTGAGGCCGATGTGGTGGTGTGCGACGGTTTTGTCGGCAATATCCTGCTCAAGTCCAGCGAAGGCCTGGCGGCAATGATTGCCGGGCGGATTGAGGCGCTGTTCAAATCCAGCCTGGCGGCGAGAATAGTGGGGTTTTTAGCGTTACCGCTGTTGCGGCGCTTGCAGGGTGAGCTGGCCCCGGCGCAGCACAATGGCGCGAGTTTTGTCGGGCTGCAGGGCATTGTGGTGAAAAGCCATGGTGCGGCCGGGCCTGATGACTTTAAAAGCGCTATTCGCCGAGCTTTGCGGGAGATTGAAGAGGATTTGCCGCAGCGTTTGCATGGTCGCCTGGGCGAGCACCTGCTTTAGAATGTGACCGCGGCGGGCAGCCTGTCATCCAACTGTCAGTTTCTTGCGCTTGGCTAGGCTGAGCACGTATTACCGACGATCACGATCATTAGGAACAGGTTTCCATGTCTGCATCTCTCGCATTCGTCTTTCCGGGTCAGGGTTCCCAGTCGCTGAGCATGCTCGCCGAGCATGGTGCGCAGCGGCCGCTGATCCTCGAAACCTTCGCCGAGGCTTCCGAAGCCCTTGGTTATGACCTCTGGGCGTTGACCCAGCAAGGTCCTGAAGAACAACTCAATCAAACCGACAAGACTCAGCCGGCGATTCTCACCGCCTCTGTTGCGCTGTGGCGTGCCTGGCTTGCTGAGAGCGCCGCGCGTCCGGCGTTTGTCGCCGGGCACAGCTTGGGTGAATACTCGGCGCTGGTTGCTGCCGGTAGCCTGTCCTTGGCCGCGGCGGTCAAACTGGTGGAGCATCGCGGCCAACTGATGCAGCAGGCTGTTCCAGCCGGGCAGGGCGGCATGGCAGCGATTCTCGGTCTGGAAGATGCTGATGTATTGGCTGCCTGCGCCGAAGCTGCGCAGGGTGAAGTGGTCAGCGCAGTGAATTTCAATGCCCCGGGCCAGGTGGTGATCGCCGGCGGCGCTGCTGCCGTTGAGCGCGCCATTGAGGCCTGCAAGGCACGTGGTGCCAAGCGCGCGATGCCCTTGCCGGTTAGCGTTCCGTCGCACTGCGCGTTGATGCGCCCTGCGGCTGAGCGCTTTGCCGAAGCAGTAGCGGCAATTGACTGGCAGGCTCCGCAAATTGCCCTGGTACAGAACGTCAGTGCTGCGGCAGTGACTGATCTGGAAGGGCTCAAGCGTGATCTGCTGGCTCAGCTCTACAGCCCGGTGCGTTGGGTCGAGTCGATCGTCTGTCTGTCTGCGCAAGGCGTGACGGATCTGGTTGAGTGCGGTCCGGGCAAGGTGTTGTCTGGTTTGAACAAACGCTGCGTCAAAGGCATCAATACCCATAACCTGGACACCCCAGACGCCTTCGCTGCTGCGAACGCGGCCCTGGTCTGATTAAGGAGAAACGTTATGAGCCTGCAAGGTAAGGTTGCATTGGTCACCGGCGCGAGCCGCGGTATTGGCCAGGCGATTGCCCTAGAGTTGGGGCGTCAGGGTGCGGTGGTTATCGGTACCGCTACCACCGCTTCGGGTGCCGAGCGCATTGCTGAAACCCTGAAAGCCAATGGCATTGAAGGGGCCGGCCTGGTCCTCGATGTTAGCGACAGTGAATCGGTCGCCAGCACCCTCGAACATATCCAGCAACATCTTGGTCAGCCGTTGATTCTGGTCAATAACGCCGGCATCACCCGCGATAACCTGATGCTGCGTATGAAAGATGACGAGTGGTTTGATGTTATCAACACCAACCTGAGCAGCCTGTACCGGCTGACCAAGGCCGTACTGCGCGGTATGACCAAGGCACGCTACGGGCGCATCATCAACATCGGTTCGGTGGTGGGCGCCATGGGCAACGGTGGGCAGGTCAACTATGCAGCTGCCAAGGCCGGTCTTGAAGGTTTTGGCCGTGCACTTGCGCGTGAAGTGGGTTCGCGGGCGATTACCGTGAACGCCGTGGCGCCGGGCTTTATCGACACCGATATGACCCGTGAACTGCCGGAAGCGCAGCGTGATGCGTTGCTGACACAGATTCCGTTGGGCCGTTTGGGGCAGGCCGAAGAGATCGCAAAAGTGGTCGCTTTCCTCGCTTCTGATGGCGCGGCTTACGTTACAGGCGCTACTATCCCTGTGAACGGCGGGATGTACATGAGCTGAATGTGACGGATGGCTTCAGAAAACTGTCATAGATGCTGTCTAAAATCCGTTATAAAGCTGCAACAGGTTTGTAGGCAGGTCGTTGAAGTGTTTGTGGGGCACCCCGGCATTCAGCTTGAAATGCTAAAAACCCTTTCTATACACTTGGCCGCAGCACAGTGGCCAAGATTTGTCCCATTAGGAGTGAGAACAACGTATGAGCACCATCGAAGAACGCGTCAAGAAAATCGTTGCCGAGCAACTGGGCGTCAAAGAAGAGGAAGTAACCAACAGCGCTTCCTTCGTTGAAGACCTGGGTGCCGACTCTCTTGACACCGTTGAGCTGGTGATGGCTCTCGAGGAAGAATTCGAGACCGAGATCCCGGACGAACAAGCCGAGAAGATCACCACCGTTCAGGAAGCGATCGACTACGTTACCGCTCACGCGTAAAACGTAATCGTCGGATCCCGACTCGGAAAAGCCGCACTCCCTTCATCAGGCGTGCGGCTTTTCTTTAAGCGCTTTCCAGGCGTTGATAACTAGAAAAGGAGATTGCTGTGTCGCGTAGACGCGTCGTGGTTACCGGTATGGGCATGCTGTCGCCATTGGGTAACGATGTGCCGAGTAGCTGGCAGGGCATTTTGGCTGGCCGCAGTGGCATTGGCCTGCTTGAGCATATGGATCTTTCCGCTTTTTCCACACGTTTTGGTGGTGCGGTAAAGGGCTTCAACGTCGAGGAATACTTGTCCGCCAAAGAGGCGCGCAAGCTCGATCTGTTTATCCAGTACGGCCTCGCTGCCAGTTTTCAGGCGGTGCGCAACTCCGGCCTGGAAGTCACCGATGCCAATCGTGAGCGCATCGGCGTGGCTATGGGTTCCGGTATCGGCGGCCTGACCAATATCGAGAACAACTGCAAATCGTTGCATGAGCAAGGGCCGCGGCGCATTTCGCCGTTCTTCGTGCCTGGCTCGATCATCAATATGATTTCCGGTTTCCTGTCGATCCATCT
>JBIHZW010000146.1:0-8624 GCA_044240245.1 Pseudomonas sp.
GATAGTGTCGATGATTACCATGCCCAGCCTGCACTACTTCATCAAATTTTCATCCGTATCATTGGCTCCGTACTCACTTACACCCGCCCTTACGAGGAGCCTGAACATGAAAAAGCAAATTCTCACAGCCGTGATCCTGAGCAGCCTGTCCATCAGCGCCTTTGCCCTGCCACAGAACAACCCGCAGCCATTGCTGGGTGAAAAGCAGGACAGCAGCGTCAGAACCCTGATGGGTTTTGGTAGCAACCTGCAAACTGAAGGCGGCGCTGACCGCACTGGTGTAAACCGTATCGCCGAAGGTGGTGCTGATCGTTTGCAAGAGCGTCTGCGTGTAGCTGAAGACGGTGCCGACCGCACTGGCGCAAACCGCGTCGCTGAAGGTGGCGCTGATCGCCTGCAAGAGCGTCTGCGTGTAGCCGAAGACGGTGCCGAGCGCACTGGCGCAAATCGTGTCGCCGAAGGTGGCGCTGATCGCTTGCAAGAGCGTCTGCGTGTAGCCGAAGACGGTGCCAATCGCACTGGTGCAAACCGTGTCGCCGAAGGTGGCGCTGATCGCTTGCAAGAGCGTCTGCGTGTAGCCGAAGACGGTGCTGATCGCACTGGCGCAAACCGCGTTGCAGAAGGTGGTGCTGATCGCCTGCAAGAACGTCTGCGTGTAGCCGAAGACGGTGCCGACCGCACAGGCGCAAACGGCGTCGCTGAAGGTGGCGCTGAACGCACACCAGGCCTGCGCTTTAGCTGATCACAGCTAATAGGCAACACAAAAAAGGTGCTCAATCGAGCACCTTTTTTGTTTATTGCGCAGGCAACTCCAACTGCGCCAAGCGCTCTTCCAGCGCGGCGATGCGCGCCTCCAGAGCTTCCAGGCGCTCATCCTGCTGACCGCCCGCCGTCGCGCGCTGCGGCTCACTGGCCCTGGCCGCCAATGCCGCCTGCAAATCCGCCGGGTCACCCAGCACATGCATATAACGGTCTTCACGCTGCCCGGACTGACGTGGCAACAGGCAGGCCAGCTCGCGGCTGATCAGGCGCTCAAGGTGATGCTGCACCTGCTCGGCATCATCAAAATCATGCATGCGGCTGCTGCGCGTCAGCAGCTCGTTGATAGTCTGCGGGCCGCGAAGCAGCAACAGACCGAGCAACACCACTTGCGCCGCTACCAGTTCTAGCGCTTTGTCGGCGCGGTGCTCCCAGCGGTCCGCCCGACTGCCCATCACCAGGCGCGCCATTTCTCGCCCTTCCAGGCTACGCAGGGCCTGGCCAACCTGGCCGGCGGTAAGGTTGAGCACCGGCTCTCGGCTGGTTTTCTGATTGCAGGCCAACACCAGGGCATTCAGCGTCAGGGGATAGGCTTCGGGAGTGGTCAGCTGCTTTTCAATCAAGCAACCCAGCACCCGCGCTTCGACGATCGTCAGGGTTTCAACCGCCATAGCGCTCGCATCTTCGTTGGACATAACAACCTCATGGCCTCGCAAAGGCCCTAGCCTAGCCCGCCTGACGGTCGGTTGATAGGCATAAGCGCCGCTGGGCGGGGCTGGCACTGCGCCAGCGCGTAACAGCGGGTCACTGTGGTAGAGTCGCGCGCTATTTTTCAGCGTGGCCTTGTTTCATCCCCCGCGAAAAGCCTCATAACGCGCACTGCAGCCATGCATCCAGCCCCGGCGCCCCGAGCCCGGCAGGCAATAGGAAGAGATCGCAGGCCTGCCCGCCAAGTAGAGATGCATGTCATGACCACTGCCCAACACCCGCTTCTGCAACTGCTCAATCGCACCAGCCTGGTGCTGCAAATCGCCATCGGCCTGGTGGCCGGTATCGCCCTGGCGCTGTTTCTGCCGGAAGCCGCGGCGAGCGTCAGCTTCCTCGGCACGGTGTTCGTCTCGGCGCTGAAGGCCGTGGCTCCGGTGCTGGTATTCGTACTGGTAGCGGCGTCGATTGCCAACCATCAGCAAGGCCAGCAGACCCATATCAAACCGATTCTGCTGCTGTACCTGATCGGCACCTTCAGCGCAGCGCTGATCGCGGTGGCCGCCAGCTTTGCCTTCCCGTCCAGCCTGACCCTGGTGAGCAACAGCGCCGAGCTGTCGCCACCCGGCGGCATCAGCGAAGTGCTGAAAACCCTGCTGCTGAATGTGGTGGATAACCCGATCAATGCCCTGCTCAAAGGCAACTTTATCGGCATCCTGGCCTGGGCCATCGCCCTGGGCTTTGCCTTCCGCCACGCCAGCCCGAGCAGCAAGCAAATGCTCGCTGACCTCTCCGACGCAGTCACCAGCATCGTCAAACTGGTGATTCGCCTGGCGCCACTGGGGGTTTTCGGTCTGGTTGCAGCCACCCTGGCCGAGTCGGGCATGTCCGCTCTGCTCGATTACCTGCACCTGCTGCTGGTACTGGTCGGTTGCATGCTGTTTGTCGCCCTGGTGACCAACCCGGCGATTGTCTACTTCAAGACCCGTCGCAACCCCTATCCGCTGGTGCTGACCTGCCTGCGTGAAAGCGGCCTGACGGCATTCTTCACCCGTAGCTCGGCGGCCAATATCCCGGTCAACCTGCAGCTCTGCCAGCGTCTGGGCCTGCATGAGGAAACCTACTCGGTGTCGATCCCACTGGGTGCGACCATCAACATGGCCGGCGCAGCGATCACCATCACCGTACTGACCATGGCAGCCGTGCACACCCTGGGCATCGCTGTCGATCTGCCGACAGCCCTGCTGCTCAGCCTGCTCGCCTCGATCAGCGCCTGCGGCGCGTCGGGCGTGGCCGGCGGCTCGCTGCTGCTGATTCCGCTGGCTTGCAGCCTATTCGGTATCCCCAATGATGTGGCCATGCAGGTGGTCGCTGTCGGCTTTATCATCGGCATCGTGCAGGACTCCGCGGAAACCGCGCTGAACTCCTCCACCGACGTGCTGTTCACCGCAGCCGCCTGCCAGGCTGAGCAACAACGCGGCTAAACGCTTGCCGAAACAACAAAAGGCTTACCCATGGGTAAGCCTTTTTTATGCCCGCCATCCCTGGCGGCAGTCGCAGCGCAGCGTTAATAAGTGCTCCAGGCACTTATTTATTGGCCAACCGATAAACGTCGCACGCCCAGCGTTTGAATAGCCGAACGATTCCGGTAGGCTTTGCCGCTTCTTTATAAGGAGTAATTCCCATGGCCCGCGCCACTGCCCGTCACATCCTGGTTGCCAGCGAAGACAAGTGCAACGAACTGAAAGCCGCAATCGAAGGCGGTGCCGACTTCGCCCAAGTCGCCAAAGACAACTCCAGCTGCCCGTCCAGCCGCAGCGGCGGTGACCTTGGTTCGTTCGGCCCAGGCCAGATGGTCAAGGAATTCGACACCGTAGTATTCAGCGCACCGATCAACGTGGTGCAAGGCCCGGTGAAAACCCAGTTCGGTTATCACCTGCTGGAAGTGACCAGCCGCCAGGACTGATCCTGCCTGTTCGCTGGGCCGCCCGGCCCAGCGAATCCAATTTTTTCGCGCAGCACCCATCGGGCACAGCGCCACTGACCAACAGTCCAGAACCTCGGGCAATAGCCAGGTATACTCGCCGGCCTTTTCTTCTCGCACCCGCGGACCTCGCCATGACCCAGACTCCAGCAGCTGAACCCACCCTCGCCGTTCAGTCTGCCGACAGCGCCGCGCCAATCACTGACCAGGCTGCGCCTGTCAGTCCGCCTAAAGCCACTGGTTTTGCCTCGCTGTTCGGCGCCGCCAAAGCTGCTTCCGGCAAACAGGACGACCAGCCCTGGCACCAGAAGGGCAACAAGTCGAGCCACGAAAAGAAGATCGGTCCAGCGCCAAGTGGTACCCGCCGCGCCATGGGCAAACGCTAAAAACCTAGGCCCAGCGCGCCCGCAAACGCTCCTGCAACCAGCCGCCGCAAAAATTCAGCAGCAAGCCAAGCATCACCAGCAGCGCACCGACTAGCTGCAGGCTGCTCAGGCGTTCATCGAGCAGCAATGCCGAAGAAGTCAGCCCGACCACCGGCACCAGCAGCGAAAACGGCGCCACCTGGCTAGCCGGATAACGCGACAGCAGACGGCTCCACAGGCCATAGCCGAGAATGGTCGCACCGAACGCCAGGTAGACCAGCACCAGCAGCGTATCCAGAGTGAAGCCGCGCAGCGCTGACTCGATCACCCCGGGGCCTTCCATCAGCCAGGACAGCGCAAAAAACGGCAGCGGCGGCACCAGGCTGCCCCACACCACCAGCCCCACCAGATTCACCTTGCCCAACTTGCGCGTGACGATATTGCCCAGCGCCCACATGGCGGCGGCGCAGAGTGTCAGAAGAAAGCCAGCCAGCGTCATCAGGCCATTGCCCTGCGAGCCGATCAGCAGCAAACCGCCGGCAGCCACCAGCAGCCCGAACAGATTGGCCAGGCGAAAGCGCTCACCCAACAACAGCACAGCAAACAGCAGGGTAAAGAGCGCCTGTGACTGCAGCACCAGCGACGCCAGGCCGGCCGGCATGCCGACGGACATGGCAGAGAAGAGAAAGGCGAACTGCCCCAGCGAGATGGTCAAGCCATAGGCCAGCAGCCAGCGCAGCGGAATCTGCGGGCGCTTGATAAACAGCACGGCAGGAAAGGCCGCCAGCAGAAAACGTAACGCACCCAGCAGCATCGGCGGCATCTCGTGCAGGCCGATCTTGATCACCACAAAATTCATGCCCCAGACGATGATCACCACCAGGGCCAGCAGTAAATCCTTGGGTTGCATGGGCGCTCCGGATTAATCAATCAGCGCTTATTAAAGCGGTCCGCAGCGCCATAGCGCCCATACAGAAACCCGGCAAATAAGCCGTACAGCACAACACTGATCGGCAGATTGCAGCGCTACAGGTGCCGCCAGCGCCTCGAAGGGCTAGAATCGCAGCCTTTAGAATTTGTTTCGGATCTTGCGCAGCTCGGGCGCGGGCATTTTTAGCCCGGTATCGCCGAGGCGCAGCAGATCCGAGATCCATCCATCAACCCGTAACGACGAGATACCCCATGGGCGCCCAGTGGAAAGCCAAACCTAAAGAAGCCGCCGCCAACGCCAGAGGCAAGATCTTCGGCCGGCTGGTCAAGGAAATCATGATCTCCGCCCGTAACGGCGCCGATCCGGACCTGAACCCCAAGCTGCGCCTGGCGATCCATCAGGCGAAAAAAGCCTCGATGCCCAAGGAAACCCTCGACCGGGCGATCAAGAAAGGCGCCGGCCTGCTGGGCGATACCGTGACCTTCCACTCCGCCACCTATGAGGGTTTCGCCCCGCATCAGGTGCCCGTGATCATCGAGTGCCTGACCGACAACATCAACCGCACCGTGGCGGAAGTCCGCGTGCTGTTCCGCAAGGGCCAGATGGGCGCCTCCGGTTCGGTGACCTGGGATTTCGACCACGTGGGCATGATCGAGGCCAGCACTGAAAACGGCGCTGACCCGGAAATGGCCGCCATCGAAGCTGGCGCTCAGGACTTCGAGCCTGCCGAAGACGGCAACACCCTGTTTATCACCGAACCGACCGACCTCGACGCTGTGTGCCGCGCACTGCCGGAGCAGGGCTTCAGCGTCAACTCGGCGAAGATCGGCTATATCCCGAAAAACCCGGTGAGCAGCCTGACTGCCGAGCAATTGGAAGAAGTCGAAGCCTTCCTCGAAGCGCTCGACGCCCACGATGACGTGCAGAACGTCTATGTCGGGCTTTCTGGCTAAACACAAGCTGACCAGGCCCGCGGCGCAGGATGCGCCGCGGGCCCGCGAGCGGCACAGATTAATGTGCGCAGTTCGTCGTACCGGCAGATTGACCACTCCGCCCATCGCGCAAAGCGAGTAGAATCGCCGCCCGCCGCGCCACCAGCGCCCGGCGTGTACACAAGGACGTTGTCACACAGGAGTTTTACCGTGCACAAGTTTCTGATTCTGGCCGCCTGCCTGCTGCTTGGCGCCTGCGCCAACAACCCGCAGACGACCTACCAGCAAGAGGTCATAGCGGGCAAAAGCCCAATGGCCAAGAGCGCCCTGGAAGCCATCCACAACACCCAGGCCATCCCGCTGCCGCTCGATACCGGCCTGCTGGCCCCACAGTGGCCAATCAGCGCCGACGAGCCGCGCCTGGATTTCGGCAGCTCGATCTCCAACTACCGGATCTTTTCCCTGCAGCTGAAAAAGGGTGAGCGTTACACCCTCAATGTGCACTCGCTGTGCAACGAGCCGTGCATGGGCGTCAGCAAATACGCCCTGAAGCCGCGTGCCATGCTGCTGGATGCCTACGGCGCGGTGATTGCCGACAAGCCCTCGCATGCCGAAGCCGTGATCGGCCAGATCAGTCTGAGCTGGGATGGTGAGGCTGCAGAAGATGGCACCTACTACCTGCTGGTGGCCGCCGATAACGATGACCTCGGCGAAACCATCGTGATCGACGATGTGTGGGTTAACAACTCGCCGCTGATGGCAGTCAAGGTAGACATGCAAAGCGCACCGTTCGGCAAGATCAGCGCATTTTCCAGCACCAGCAAAAACTGAACGCACCACCCTGGCGAGCCGCAATGGCGCGCCAGGTGCTCCCCCCCAAACACATACAGCAACTCCCGCCCCGCCACCTCCCCCTGCAAATTGCCAAGCGGCCACAACGGCCTATGGTATGAACAACGCCCCCGCTTTGACTCGCTGACGGAGCCCCGCGTATGCCACTTCGCTGGCTGACCACCCTGGGTTTGATGATTGGCCTGCAGGTCGCACCGGCAAGCGCCCGCACGCTGCAGGTCGAGCTGGATTTTCAGCATATCGGTGGTCTGCTGCCCGCCGCCGAATTGGACAGCATGCTCGCCTCGGCACAGCTGCGAGTCGACGCCACCTACGAGCCGCGCTGGCTGATCCCCGGCCTGACCGCCCGACGTGAACGCATCCTGCCGATCGGCAGCAAGTTGCTGCCCATCCTTCAGCAAATGGAATTGTCCGAGCAGCAGATTGCTCGTAATGGCCGCGCCCTGAGTTTTAGCGTCAACGAAAAGAACCCCGAGCACCGAGGCTACACCCTGAGTACGCTGCAACTGTTTATGCCGATTGTTGCCGGGTTTGGCCGGCCGCAGCCGACGCTGGAGGTGATTCTGCCGGCTGTGCCGGAAACCGGCACAGCTCAGCAATACGGCCTACTGTCGCGCCAGGGCTCGGTAGAACTGGGTATCCGCCTGCGCTACCGCTGGAGCGATGCGTGCGGGGCCATACAGCAGCAAACTGCCGACTGCGACGAACAGGTGCAGATCGTCGATGCCGATCACTACCGCTTCCGCCCCAGTCACAGCCATGCCGGCCTGTATCGCGAGCTGGCATCGGCCGTACAAAGCGACCCGCCAAGCACAGCCGTCGCTGGCCAACGCAGTTTGCAGCTGAGGCTGCCTCTACCCGCCGAGCTACAAGGCTGGCAGCTATCGCGCCATCATCTACTGCAATTGCAGGTCGGCGACACGCAGGTTGAACGCCTGTCGTTTTACGCCACCCGCGAGGTTTCCGCCGAGTGCCAACGTGGCCTGAGTTATGAAGCGCTGTTCGCTGATGGGCAATTGGTGGAGCTGGAGCACAACCACTCGGCCAGCGGTTGTGCGGATGAGCCAGCGGACAACCTGTGGCTAAGCGCCAGCTGGCTGAATGACGGTAGCCTGGCGCGGCTGCTCAGCACCCAGGGCCACGCGCCGACTCGCAGCTGGGAGGCCTTCGGCGCCGCCCAGCCCGCCGCATGCCTTAACCCGGATAACCCGCAGAGCCACCAACCGGCAGCCGCCCAACTGGCAACTCTTGAGCAACAGGTCGCAGCTCTCCAACGCCTGCGCCGCGCGTTTCTTAAGCAATAAATCGCCAAACAACAGTTCCGTAGAGCTCGCACATCCACTTATTGATCCATCGCAAGATGCTCTACGCCAAGCCCCTTAGCCTATGTCGATGACTTCCACTGCCATCGACGAGGTTTCCATGAGCATCACCTCTGCCAGCATCTGCGCGGCTGCCGACCAACTGCAGGGTTTTGTCGGCTTCAATGCCAAGACCGGGCGCTATATCGTGCGCTTCTCCGAAGATTCCTTCGGCCTCGACGTGCTGGAAAAAAGCATCACACCGACCTGCGAATTCGTATGGCGCGCTTTTGACGGCGAGCTGATGAACCTCGACCGCGCGCGCCTGCAATTGCTGCTGGAACAGAACATCGATGACCGCCTGAATATCAGCGAGCCGCTGCGGGTTTACGTGCGCCGCACCGATATGCCGGAGATCAGCGCCGAGCGCCGTCGCCTTAACGCCTGAGCGACTGGCGGGTTTACGCGCCCATGGCCGAATAGGCCCCAGCTTGTTCACTTACGCCCTCACAGCCGCCGCGCGCAGCAGACTAAGCTCGATTGGCCGAATTCATTCGCCCAGGAGCCTGCCGATGTTCGATGTGCTGATCAAGAACGCGCTGTTTTTCGATGGCAGCGGCACGCCAGGAGTGTTGCGTCACCTCGGCATCGCCGACGGCAAGCTGGCCTGCATCAGCGCCAGTGCCCTGGATGAAAGCGGCTGTGGTCAGGTGATCGATGCGCAAAACCGCTGGGTGACGCCCGGCTTTATCGATATGCACACCCATTACGACGCCGAACTGGTGGCCGCCCCTG
>JBIHZW010000051.1:0-17650 GCA_044240245.1 Pseudomonas sp.
TGACCACGGTGATGATCGGCAACTGCTCGATCAGCATGGTGCTGTCCAGCCCCGAGGATTGCTCGGACCTGTTCACCCGCGTCGAATCGGTGCCGCGTGAACATGTGCTGCCGCTGCTGCAGGCGCGCAAGACTTGGCACAGCGCCGGCGAGTTCGCCGCCTTTCTCAATCAGCACCCGCTGGGGCCGAATATCTGCTCCTTCCTCGGCCACTCCGATTTGCGCGTCGCCGTCCTCGGCCTTGAGCGCGCGGTAGACGCCAAGGTACGCCCCAGCGAAAACGAACTGCAGCAGATGGAACGCCTGCTGGAAGACGCGCTGGACGCCGGCCTGCTCGGCTTGTCGAGCATGACCAACCCCTGGGACAAGCTGGATGGCGACCGCCAGCGCTCGAAATCCTTACCCTCGGTCTATGCGCCCTGGGCCGAGTATGCGCGGCTGAACAAAATCCTGCGCCGGCGCGGACGCATCCATCAGGGCGCGCCGAATCTGGTGACCAAGCTCAATGTGCTGGCCTTTCTCTGGGACAGTATCGGCGGCTGGTGGCGCAAGCCGCTGAAGACCACCCTGATTACCCTGATGGACGTCAAAGCCGACCCGTGGCTGGCGCCGATCCTCGGCCCGCTGACCCGCTGGATCAATCGCCTGACCAGCGCCGACTTCCGCTGGCAAACCCTGCCGGTGCCGTTCGAAACCTATGCCGATGGCATGGAGTTCGTGGTCTTCGAGGAATTCCCCGCCGGCCAGGCCGCGCTGCACCTGGCCAACCACGACATGCGCAGCCAGCTGTTCCAGGACCCGGCCTACCGCCTGCGCTTTCGCCAGGACGTGGAGAAGAAATTCGGCCCACGAGTCTGGCACCGCGACTTTGATGACGCCTGGATAGTCGATTGCCCGGACGCCAGCGTGGTCGGCAAAAGCGTCGGCGAACTGGCCAAGACCCGCGACGAACACCCCGCCGACCTGTTCCTCGACCTGCTGGTGGCCCACGGCCCGCGCTTGCGCTGGCGCACCCTGATCGCCAACCATCGCCCCGAGGTGGTGGAAAAACTGGTGTGCGAACCCAGCACCCTGATCGGCTTTGCCGACTCCGGCGCACATATCCGCAATATGGCCTTCTACAACTTCGGCGTGCGCCTGCTCAAACTGGTGCGCGATGCCGAGCTACGCGGCCAACCGGTGATGCCGATTGAAACCGCGATCTGGCGCCTGACTGGCGAGCTGGGCGAATGGTTCGATATCGATGCCGGCAGGCTCTATGAAGGCGCTCGTGCCGATCTGGTAATCATCGACCCAAGCGCACTGGATGAATCCCTGGCCAGCTACCAGGAGGCGCCGATGGAGGCCTTCGGCGGCCTGCAGCGCATGGTCAACCGCGGCGCAGCGGTGGATGCTGTGCTGATCAATGGGCGCATCGCATTTCAGCAAGGCGAGTTCGCCAGTGACCTGGGGCAGGCACGCGGCTACGGGCAGTTTCTACGCAGCATCGCCTAGCCTGGCTGCAGGCATGCGACCTACGGCATAACAGCAGCGTTACAGGCTGGCATAATGCGCGCCGGACAGCCCGCTCACGTAACTACGGGCCGGTATTGAAAGGACTCTAACCGAAATGCCCCGCACGCTTTCGCAGGCGGCCTGGCGCTGGCTTCGCGGCCTGCTGCTGGTCAGCCTGCTAACCCCACCACTGCAGGCCGATGACAGCGGAACCCTGCGCTACCCCCGCCGGGCCGATGGCGATGAGTTTCGCTCCATCTATGCCCTGGCGCAGCTGCAACTGGCGCTGGATAAAGCCGGCAGCGCGCTGCGCCTGGAGCCTTCGCACTACAGCATGGAGCAGGAGCGCGCGCTGGTTAACCTGGAGCACAACGACCGCCTCGACGTGGCCTGGAGCATGACCAGCCATGAGCGCGAGCAACGCCTGCTGCCGGTACGTATTCCGCTGGATAAAGGCCTGTTCGGCTGGCGCATCGCCCTACTGCCCAAAGACCGTGTTCAGCTGCTCAAGGATGTGCGCAACCTTGATGACCTGCGCCAGTTTTCCGCAGGCCAGGGCCACGACTGGCCGGACAGCGAAATCCTCCGCGGCCATGATTTGCCGGTCAGGGTTTCATCCAGTTACGGCAGCCTGTTTCGCATGCTGCAGGCGCAGCGCTTCGACTACTTTCCGCGCTCGGTAATCGAGATCTGGGATGAACTGGAGCACCCTCGCGCGAAGCAACTGGTCGTCGATCCGCATGTGCTGCTGCACTACCCCACGGCGATGTATTTCTTCTTCTCGCGCAAACGCCCGGAACTGGCGGAAACCGTGCGCATAGGCATGGAAAAAGCCATTGCCGATGGCTCCTTCGAGCGTCTATTCCAGCAGCACTTCGCCGCCAGCCTGCAGCGTGCGCAACTCGACCAGCGTCAGCGGATCGAATTGCATAATCCGCTGTTGCCCAGCGCCACGCCCTTGCAGCGGCGCGAGCTGTGGTTCACTGCGCCGCCGGTACACTAGGCGCAGGCTGCGCCAGGGTGGTTTGCACCACGTTGCGGGTGTGCGCACCGAAGCGCTTGAACAGCTCCACCAGCAACTGCTCCAGCAGTGGATCAGCTTCAGCCTGAGCCAGCTGATTACCACCGCTGAAACCCGGAGCCGCCGACGGTTTGCGCGCCAGCCACTGGCCAATCAACTCATCAAAGGCATCGGCACTGGCATAGGACTCGGCCGCCACCACCTGCTGCGCGTAGTCCACCGAATAGGCTGGATAGCTGTCCTGCGGGTTCTGCGTATAGGCCTGTAACAGGGGCGAGGCCGCCTGCTCATCCATCAGCTGCTGCATACGCTCCAGCTGATATTCCTCAATCGCCGTGTGCCGGTCCGCCACTCGGGCAATGGTCGCCAGGCGATCTTCGGGATAACCGCTGGCCGCCTTGAGGGCGATCAGCATCAGCTCGGCCGTGGCGACGCCCGGCACGGTCTTGCCGTGGTAGGGCTGGGTCAGATCCTGCATGTAGTGCAGCGCCCAGCCGAGAAAACGGTAACCCCAGTAATCGTGGCCACTTTCCAGGGCCAGACGCGCCAGACTGGTGTACTGGTAGATGCGCCAGTGCGGCAGAGTGCGGCGCAGATAAGGCGCCGCCTGCAAAACCAGCTCCGGCTCGTGGTAATAGCCGATATGGAATGGCGCCTGAGAGGAATACTCGAAGCGCGCATCGCCAAAGGGCTGCGCGCCGAAGTTGTAGTGCGCGCCGACTTCGCCTGGGTTGTCGCTGAACAGGTTGATGTCATGGCCATAGTCCGGCTCATCGGCCGCACTGCTGACCACCTGCACAGCACTCACCGCCTCACCCGGCTGCAAGGCCAGGTAACGCCAGTGGCTCCAGGGGCCGATCTTGCGAAACACCAGCACCTGCTCGGCAGCCAAGCGCGGCCGGCCATCATCGGCCTGCCCCGGCAATTGCTGAACGAAACCGGCCAGGCGAATCTGCGGATTGACCCGCAGCGCCTGCAGAAACGCACTGCGTCTGTCAGCAGCAGTTGTGGTCGCAGCGCTAAAGCGCAAGGCATCCGGACGCGCCGGGTAATCCGCAAAATGCGCGCGGGCAAAGGTTTCCTGCAGGTCCAGCAGCTGCTCGATGGCCGGAGCCTGCGCATCGAGAAACGCCTCTAGCGGCTCGTAGCGCAATGTGCGCTGCAGCTCGGGCACTGCCTGCAACGCCAGCTGACTACCCAGCGAATGATTCGACCAGGCCAGTGCGCTTAACGGCTGGCACACCAGGCAACAGGCAGATAGCAACAAGAGCAATGGCTTCACGGAGACTCCGACAGCAGATGGCAGTGCAAAGAGGCGTAGCCTAACGCCAAAGCAGCCATCTGGCACTGTCGTATCAAGTCAGCGTATTCACCGATCGGGCAGCGCAGAACACAACTACCAGGTCGGATTTAAAGAACAAACACCGCAGCCGCCACCAACAGTCCCGCTACCAGCAGCAACCCCAGTGCCAGCAGAGGTTTGTTCAGGCCGCTGGATGCACTCGCGGGCGCCGCCGCAGCGCGCATGGGATTGGCCTGCGCGGCCGTGCGCAGCGGGTTGGCCTGGCTGCTCGGCGAGCTGGACAGGGCCGCCGGCTTGAGTGGTTTGGGCAGATCCACGACGCGCATAAACAGCGTGGCATCTTCATCCTCGCTGGGCGCCACGGTGCTTTTCGGGCCGATCACCAGCAGGCTGACCGAACCCATCTTCAGCTGGTCGCCAGGCTGCAGCACTGCCGTCGCGACCTTCTGCTGGTTGACCAGCATACCGTTGGCCGAAGCCAGGTCCTTGACCTCCAGCACGTCATCCTTGAGGTAGAACTCGCAATGCCGACGCGACAATTCCTGGTCGCTGAAGCACAGCTCGCACTTCACCGAACGGCCAAAGGTCATGGAGCCGTTGATATGGAATTTCTTGCCTTCGTGCTCGCCCTGGATCACCTGCAAATACCAGCGTGCGGCCTGCTCGGACTTGGTCTTGCTGCGCGCCGGATCGACCAGCAGTAGCTCCACCGAACCCAGGCGTACACGGTCGTCGGCGCGCAGCTGAAAGCGCGTATTGATCCGCTCGTCATTGACGAAGGAGCCGCTCGGGCTGCCGACATCTGTCAGGTAGTAGAAGCCATGGTCCTGGCGAATTTCCGCGTGAAACGGACCGATGCTCGGGTCCACCAGCACCAGGCTGTTGCGGCTGTCCTGGCCGATGGTGAAGCGCTCGTCGACCAGCCAAATTGGCGCCTGACGATTATCACTGAAGTGAATTCTGAGCATTTGCGTACTCCGGCAAAAATCAGTTAGCCAACCACCAAGGACTCGCCACAACTCGGCATCAACTGCCGGCGCTACGAGCGAGGCGCGCATGCTGCCTGCCAATCAGCCCGGTAGCAATACGCCAGCATGACGACTTAATCAAATAGGTTGTTCCACAGCCGCTTGACCGGGTTAACCGGCGCCGACTGTTCGGCCGCCGCAGGTCGGCGCCGAGGCGTCTGGGCCAGGCGCACACGCTGTTCGTGGCCACCCAGCAGCTGCAACAACTGCTCGTTGGCCGGCTCCACTTCCAGGCCCTGCTGCACCAGCGCCAAGGCCAGGGCAAACTCGCGGCGCTTGTAGGCGTCCTCACTTTGCTCAATATAGCGCTGCGCCACCCGATTGATCCCGGCCAGGGCCAGCAGGTTGTCCGGCTCCCAGGCCAGCACCTGGCGGAAGTAGTGAGTGGCGCTGTCATCTTCAGGCAGTAGCAACTGCTGATCAGACAGGCGCTGTTCGGCCAGCTGCAGGTACTGATTGATCCGCGCTTGCAGCACACGGGCCAGGCCATCCAGAGCCGCAGGGTTATCCGCATCGAGCGCCAGCACCTGGCGGAACAGATAATCGGCATTGTCCTGCGGCGGCTCCAGCAGGCTGCCGTTTTGCAGGCGCAGCTCGGCACGCGCCAGGTATTCGCTGATCTGCTTCTGCTGATACAGGTAATAACCGCCGCCGGCCGCGCCGGCCAGCAACACGATGCCGGCCAGCAGCCAGACCCACAGCGTACTGCGCGCAGTTTTGCCTCTGCCCGGTTTGCCCAGGCTGAGCGCTGGGGCGATGCGCGTGCTGTCCGGGTCATCGCGGGTCAGCTCATCGAGGCTGGCCAGCAGCACCTTGCAATCGGCAAACCGCTCATCCGGCTCTTTCGCCAGCATGCGGTCGAGCAACCACTGGTAATTTTGCAACTGCGCCGGCAGTTGCGGCACGTCCATCTGCAGGTGGTTCATCACGGTCTGGGTGTAATTGGCGGCGCGATAAGGATTGGCGCCAGTGAGCATCTCCAGCAGGATCACCCCCAGGCTGTAGATATCACTGCGCGCATCCAGCACCTGGCACTGCGCCTGCTCAGGACTGCTGTAGGACGGACTGCCGACAGCGATGCCGAACTGGGTCAGGTCATGGTCCAGCTCGACTTCCTTGGCCACGCCGAAATCGGTGATTACCGCCGTGCCGTCGCTGCGAAAGAGGATGTTGGCCGGTTTGATATCGCGGTGTACCAGGCCCTTGTCATGCACCACGGCCAGGCCGCTGGCCACCTGCTGAACGATACGCAAGGCACGCGGCAGGTCGAACACCTCGCCTTTGTGCTGCGCCAGATCGCCACCGGGGACGAACTCCATGGTCAGGTAGTGGCGACCATCGGCCAGCTGGTCGATGTCATAGATGGTGATGATCGAGGGGTGATGCAGGGACGCCACGATGTGGCCTTCCTTGAGAAAGCGCTGGCTGAACGCCTGATCATCCGCGCTCAGCAATACCTTGATCGCCACCTTGCGGTGCAACGACTCCTGGGTGGCCAGGTAAACCTCGGCCATGCCGCCTTTACCCAGGCGACCATGCACCTGATAACCGGGGATTTCGAGCAATTGTTCAGTCATGGAAGTCAGTGCACACCGGCAGGTTAGGGCTTGCGGGAGGTAAACAGGCGGCTGAGCAAACCGCGCGGTTTGGCCTCAACACTGGGCGCAGCCGCATCAAGGCCGAGCACGATACAGGAGATATTATCCTTGCCACCCATTTCGTTGGCCTGCGCCAGTAGCTGGTCCACCAGCTCATCGAGGGTCTGGGCGTTGCTGCACAATTGCTGGATCTGCGCGTCTTCCAGCTCGCCGGTCAGGCCATCACTGCACAGCAGCAACAACTCATGCTCACCTAGCGAGCCATGCTGCAAACCCACCTGCAACGGCTGATCATCGCGGCCCAGGCACTGCAGAATGACATTGCGCTGCGGATGGCTACGCGCCGCCTCGGCGCTCATCTGCCCGGCATCGATCATCGTCTGCACCCAGCTGTGGTCGTGGGTCAGGCGCTCGATATGCCCGGCACTGACCCGATAGGCGCGGCTGTCGCCGACCCAGGCAATGCTGAACGCGGCGCCAGCGAAGCGCACCGCCACCAGAGTCGTGCCCATGCCGCGCTGCTCATCGGCGCGCGCCACGCTGAGAATCTCCCGATTGGCCGCATGCACCGCTTCAACCAACTCCTGGCCTTCGGCGCAGGCTGTCTGCAGCGTCTGTAGAGCCAGGGCGCTGGCCACTTCGCCGCATTGATGGCCGCCCATGCCGTCGGCAATCGCCCAGAGATTCAGCTGGGGGCAGCACAACAGGGCATCTTCATTGTGCCCACGCACCCGCCCAGGCACGCTGTGGCCGGCGTAAATCAGCGCTTGTTCCATCAATGTCTCGACATGGGGGTTCAACAGTCACACAGCAGCCAGGCTGCACGCGGCGCAAGGTGCGCCCATGATGCGGCGGCAAATTCAAACTGTCACCGCCAGCCGCCGATTTTGCCGGTGAACTGTTAACCAGTCGAACCCCGGCCGACCTTCTGCCTGCCCGGATAACTCCCCAGCTATTCGCCCAGCATGGGCGTAGACTCGTAACACCAGCCTCGCTCACCGCGAGGGGGTGGCCCGCTCCAGAATGTTCAACCACGACATTGTCAGAGGTGAAGATCATGAGCAAAGGTATGGATTCGAAGAAACAAGTGAAGAAAAAGCCGCTGAAAACCGCCAGCGAAAAGCGCATGGACAAGAAAGACAAGCACGGTGCGAAAACCCTGCTCGGCAGCCACGCTGCCAACGTCTGAGCCACCGGTCTGAGGCAAGCATCGCGCTTGCGCTCAGACATTCAATTCACCGCACGATCACTAGCCGCTATGCACTACCGTCTACTCCCCGCACCGCTCAAACCACTTGCCGACAAGTTCTACCGCAGCCAACGCTCAGCCATGCGCGCCACTGCCGGTGCCCAGCTATGGGTGGCAGAAGATCAGGAAATCGTCGCCGCGCTGTGCCTGCACAAGGTCGCACATGGGCACTGGCTGACCAGCCTGATGGTCGCCACGGCGCTGCGTGGGCAAGGCGTGGCACGTCAGTTGGTCGAGGCCGCGCTGGCCGACTGCACCACGCCGGTCTGGCTGTTCTGCCATCCGCAGTTAAACGACTTCTACCAGCGCCTGGGTTTTATCCCCTGCAGCGATCTGCCTCAGCCGCTTGCTGAACGCCTGGCCCGCTATCAGCGCAGCAAGAGTCTGCTGGCATTTTCCCGCCCACCTTGTGCAAGCCTTGCGGCACATGGGCTGGAACCTTAGTACCAGGCAAGTCGGGCGCCATTCGGCAGATAGAGGCCCATACTGGCACTTTGCTGGATTTTACTATTGCCATCGCCAAGCCAAGCTCTGCATGCTTAGCTCATAACAACTACAACAATGGTTATTCACTATGCGGATATCGCGGCTGCTCAGGCGCCTGCGTAACGACTTTCAGTTGTCCATCATTACGCTGATGGGCCTGTTTGGCGTGATTGGCATTACCCCCTATGCCGTATACCGACTAGCTACCGGTAACTACCTGGTAGGTTCCGCCGACACCGTAATTGTGGTTTCCACCGTGCTCGCGGTGCTCTATGCCTGGCGCACCGGAGACACCGTCAAACCCGGCATCTATCTGGCCACCATCTTCTCCATCGGCTCGACGCTGATCGCCATCAACCTGGGCGTCAACGGCCTGTTCTGGATCTACCCGCTGATCCTCTTCAACTTCTATATGGTGTCGCCCACCAAGGCCTTGATTGCCACCATTCTGGTGCTCACCACCCTGGTCGGTTACGGCCAGCTGAACCCTGGTGCGGTGTTCGAAAGCGACTACCAGATGGTTTCATTTCTGGTCACCAGCATGATGGCCAGCATCCTCAGCTTCGTTTTTGCCTACCGCACCAGCAGCCAGCGCGACCAGCTGCAACAACTGGCCATCCACGACCCGCTGACCGGCGCACGCAACCGCCGGGCGATGAATGAAGAACTGAAGATCGCCGCCTCCATCTACCGTCGCCATGGCAACAGTTACGGCGTGCTGGTGATGGACCTGGACCATTTCAAACGGATCAACGACAACCACGGCCATCAGGCCGGCGACCAGGTGCTGGTGGACTTCGTGAAGCTGATCAAAAGCTCCTCGCGCAAGGAAGACCGGCTGTTCCGCTTCGGCGGCGAGGAGTTCCTCCTGCTGCTGCCCAACACCGAGCGCGCAGGTCTGCTGGCAGCCGCGCAACATCTGCAGCAGCAAGTGGCGCAGCATCTGCGCGGGCCTGGCGGCGCGGTGACCATGTCGGTCGGCGGGGCCATCCTGCGCCGCGACGAACATTGGGAAAGCATGCTGCAGCGCGCCGACGAGCGCCTGTATCGCGCCAAGAATGCCGGGCGTAACTGCATCATCATCGATGACGGCGTCGATACCACCAGCAGCCTGCCTATCGCCTGAGCGTGCGATTTATCTTTGCTTACAACTTACCGCGAGAAAATTATCGCGCGCGGCCGGCACAGCTGTAACAACTCGGTTTTACCTCTGTCTATTGGCCACACCTCACACAGAGCACCGCCATGAAAAGACGCTCCCTGCTCAAGGGAATGGCCCTGTTGCCAGCCCTGCCCCTGCTCGGTCACGCCCCACTCAGCCTGGCGCAAGCCATCGCCAGTAGCGTGACACCCTTGGATAAACCCCATGGCGACTGGCGCGCCCTACTGACGCCCGAAGCCTATGCCGTGCTCTTCGAAGAAGACACCGAAGCCCCCGGCAGTAGCCCGCTGAATCAGGAAAAACGCGACGGCACCTACCTTTGCGCCGCCTGCTACCTGCCGCTGTTCGCCAGCCAGGACAAATATGAAAGCGGCACCGGTTGGCCCAGCTTTACCCAGCCAATTGCCGGCCACATGGGCACCAAGCGCGACTTCAAGCTGTTCTTCCCGCGCACCGAATACCACTGCGCACGCTGCGGCGGGCATCAGGGCCATGTCTTCGACGACGGCCCAAAACCGCGCGGCGAACGCTGGTGCAATAACGGCGTGGCCTTGCGCTTTATCCCTGAAGGCGAAGCCTTACCTGAGCTGCGGAGCTGAACATGACTGCGATCACCTCTACCTGGCGCAGCCGTCTGCTGGCCAGCAGCATTCTCGCTTTGGGCGGCCTGCTGGCTGCCTGTGAACCCACCGCTGCACAAGCGCCGCAGCCACAAGCCAGTGCGCCAACGGTGGAAAACCCTGGCGTGGCGATCTTTGCCGGCGGCTGCTTCTGGTGCACCGAATCGGACTTCGACAAAGTGCCCGGAGTGATTGAAACCACCTCCGGCTATATCGGTGGACATGTCGACAACCCCACCTACGAGCAGGTGTCGGCCGGCAGCAGCGGGCATATCGAAGCGGTGCAGGTGCGCTTCGATCCGAGCAAAACCAGCTACGCGAAGCTGCTGGAAGCCTTCTGGCCCACCATCGACCCGGTGACCGCCAACGCCCAGTTCTGCGACCGCGGCCCGCAGTACCGCAGCGCGATTTTCTACAACAACGAAGAAGAACAGCAGCTGGCCGAAGCCTCCAAGGCCACCCTGGAGAAATCCGGGCGCCTACCGACCCCGGTGGTCACGGAAATCCTCGCCGCCAGCACCTTCTACCCGGCTGAGGACTATCACCAGGACTACTACCAACGTAATCCGCTGCGCTACAACTACTACCGCAACGGCTGCGGCCGTGATCAACGCCTGGAAGAGCTGTGGGGCAAGAAGTAATAAAACGCGCCCATCGGCTGGCCCTCGCGCCAGCTGATGGCGTTGTATTCAGCCGCTGATACAGGGCTGCGACAATCGTCGTATCCGCTATGGTTGAGCCCACACATTGTCCAGTGAGCGCACCATGGCCCCGTTGAAACCCTTGTTCAAACTCACCTCGCTGATCGCCCTGGGCGGCTGGCTGATGCTGGTCTGCCTACCGTTCTGGTCCTATACCGATGAATTGGTACTGGGCCTTAGCGTGGTACTGCTGGCTATCGTCTACAGCTGGCTGCTGTTTGTCGCGATGCGCCAACGACCCGAACCGGGTAGCGGCAGGCCCGGTTTCTTCAGTCTCGGCGGGGTGCTCTCACTGCTGCGCCAACCCACTGCCGCGCTGGCAGCCTGGGTGCATATCCTGGCGTTCGATCTGATGGTCGGGCTGTATATCCGCCACGAAGGTGCCATCGCCGGCATCAGCCATTGGGCACTGCTGCCCTGCTATGTACTGACCCTGATGTTCGGCCCACTGGGCCTGCTGGCGTTTCTAGGCTTGCGCTGGGGCTTGGTGATGGCGGCCTGAGCTAGCGGGCCGTTGAGAATGTTGGCGAGGCAGTCGAGACAAAGCGAAAACAGGCAAGGAAGCGGAGTTTACGAGCTGTAAATGAGCATTCCGAGCCTGTTTTCAACGCAGTATCGGCAACGTAGGTAATTCTTCAACGGCCTGTTAGCGGCTGCGCTCGTAGTATTCGGTGCTTTGCCCAGGATACTGCTGCACCCGGTAACCATTGGGGTACTCGATCGTTTGCTTGATCGTCCCGCGGTTTTCTATCGACTGGCTGCCGTAGCGCTGCTCATGGCGCGGCAGGCCATCGGGTAGGCGCTGCCCGCCATAGAGGTTATGGCTTTCGCTGCTCTGCGAGCTGCCGATGCTGCCGCTGGCACCGGGGCTGATATAGGTTTTCGGAATCACCCGCAGCGTCTGCGGCGCTTGCGGCTCGGCATACAGCGGCGTCACCAGCAGCAACCCCACCAGACTGAGCACATATCTGCACATCGTCATTACAACCTCTGCGCCATCGGCGCGAAACGACCTTGAAGGTTTGGCAACACCAGCACGCCTGCGGTTCCGACCATTGATCCAGACAGGGCATCCGAACGCCGCTTAATCGCTCAAATAATGAGCAATCATCCTCGGTTTGCTGGAAAGCACAAGCAACCCCAGCGTCCAACGCAGGATAAGCACTTCGCACAACCCGCAGTGCTGTTTCGCGATACCCATCCCGCTTAATTCGGCGGGCATTTATTACTATCAACGGCTATGCATTCGCCTGAGCATCGCCAACCAGATGACTATCCGTATCGCTCTACTCCTTCTCGCCTGCCTGCCCAGCCTAGCCCTTGCTGAGCAATTCATCTGCAGGGTGATGACCATCAGCGAAGGCGACACCTTCAGCTGCCTGACCACTGAAAACAAACGGCTGCGGGTGCGCCTTGCGGAAATCGACGCGCCGGAAAGAAAACAGCCCTATGGCGCCGAAGCCAAACAGGCCCTGTCTGAACTGGTGTTGGAAAAGCAGGTGGTCCTGCATGTGCAAGAAGTCGACCGCTACGGCAGAACACTGGCTCGCGCCTATGTCGGCGGCGTTGATGTGAATCACACCCTGGTCGCACAGGGCGCAGCCTGGGCCTATACAAAACAGCTGAAGGACCACCGGCTCAAGGATGCCGAAACCCTGGCCAGAAATATGGGCAAAGGCCTCTGGCAGCTTCCCGCCGAAGACATAGTCGCGCCCTGGGCCTGGCGCTATGCTGGCAGAATTGAGGCACCGCAAAAAAGTAAACCAGGCCGAACCGCGTCGTTCTCCCAGTTTGGTGGCGGTTAACCGATTGGCTTAGATGGTGCCGGAGACAGGAATCGAACCTGCGACCTTCGCGTTACGAGTGCGCTGCTCTACCGACTGAGCTACACCGGCAAGACGTTGCTTAAGTCGCGCGCCCCCAGCTGCAACGCGACTCAAGCTGTCATCCCAAGCCTAGCTGAAGGCCGAACGCCTCACTGACTTTGCACTGCAGTGAAGCGTAACGGGGATTACTTGCTCGGCAGTTCGATACGGTCTTCGTGGATCACGATGCGACCTTGCTTGTACAAACCGCCGATGGCTTTCTTGAAGTTGCCCTTGCTGACACGAAACAGCCCGGCAATTTCTTCAGGCGAGCTTTTGTCGTTCACCTTGAGTACGCCATCGTGCTCGCGCAACTTGGCCAGAATCTGTTCGCCAAGGCTGCTGGCCGCTTCCTGACCAACCTGTTGCAGGCTCAGGCTGATTTTGCCGTCGGCGCGCACTTCCTTGATAAAGCCTTTTTCCTGCATGCCGCTGCGCACGAACTTGAACAGCTCATTCTTGTGGATCAGGCCCCAGTGCTTGCCATTGATGATGGCCTTGAAACCCATATCGGTGGACTCGACCACCAGCAGGTCGACTTCTTCGCCCGCCTTGTAGTTCGCTGGCGCGATGTCCAGGTAACGATCCAGTCGCGCGGTGGCGGTGATGCGCTTGCTGCGCTTGTCGAGAAACACATGCACCACGCAATAATCACCGATCTGCAGTGGGCGTTTTTCTTCGGAGTGCGGCAGCAACAAATCTTTTGGCAAACCCCAATTAAGGAATAAACCCACCCGGTTTATATCCACAACTTTCAAACTGGCAAATTCACCCACCTGAACTTTTGGCTTTTCCGTGGTGGCAATCAATTTGTCTTCACTGTCCAAGTAAATAAAGACGTTCAACCAGTCTTCCACTTCACTTGGGGTATCGCTCGGGATATAGCGCTTGGGCAATAGAATCTCGCCATCCGCGCCGCCATCCAGATACAGGCCGAAGTCGGTGTGCTTCACGACCTGCAAACTATTCATTCGTCCAATTACAGCCATGATGCCCTACCCTCATTACCAGGCCGGCATTCTAGCCGACTCGCCTGTTAATTTCTCGGCCTACCGGCCATCGCACGGCGCCAGCCTGATGACCTGCGGGGCAATCCGACCGATGGCCCAGATCGTGAGACGCGGCCTCAACACGAATTATCTATTCTTATTAAAACAATCACTTACTGGCATATCTACTAATTACCCGGACTATTTACAGAATAATCTCTCTGCATATCGCCACATCCGAGCTTTATTTATCAAGCAATTGTCAAGCATTTCGAGTATTATGCGCGGCCAAATTAATTTTTGAGTAGGTTAATGGCCGTCATGCGCGTAAAAGCATCCAACAGCAAACCCAAGCCGGCTCCAGCCGTGGAAACCAGCGCCTCGATCGACGCACAGATCGAAGCCTTCCTGAAATCCGGCGGGGAAATTCAGCAAATTGCCAAAGGCGTCAGCGGCCAGGTGTACGGAACCACCAAGCAGATCACCATCGGTAAAAAGTAACGCTTTCTGGCCATGCAGCGCTTTGCTCGCAATGACAAGGCGCTGGCCAGTGCATAACCCCTCCCAATCCCCCGCTTCCCCCCTCATCGCAACATAAGTTGTTTTGCCCTTTTGCGCCCGAGCCACTGGCGCTTAGCACAACCTTGTTTCAGAATCATGTCAGTCCGCATCTTGCGGCTGATTTCGGCATTGCCGCTGCTGAACGATGGCAATCGCCCCAGGAGTACCCGTGCGCGTTACCTGCAATTGGCTGCAACACCCTTCCAGCACCCTGCTTACCCTCGGTTTGTTATTACTTGCCCTGCCGTTGCTCAGCCGCTACGCGCTAGGCTGGTCGCACGCCTATGGCTATCTGTCTGACCTGGCAATCGGCAGTCTGCTGCTGGTTGTTCTGTACCAACGTTCCTGGCTGCTGAGCATTCCTCTGCTGCTGACCTGGTGCATCTTTACCCTGAGCACCGCCGAGCTGGTCAATGCGGTGGGGCGTATGCCGGAACCGGCCGACCTGCAATACCTTGTCGATGCGCAGTTCGTCAGCCATTCGACCCAAGGCAGCGGCTTAAGTCAGCCGCTATTGGCTATCGCCATGACCGTGCTGGTGGCGCTTTACCTCGGCCTGCGCAGCTTGCAGATACCACGCCGCGCCGCGCCATTTGCACGCACCTGGCTGCTGCTACCGCTGGCATTGTTTGCCGTGCACAGCGTCGGCCAGCAATTCAAACCCAGCGAAGCCGACCAATGGTTGCAGTTCAACCTGCCGCACAAGCTGCTGGCGGAAAGCACCAATAGCAGCCAGCAATATCTGGCCGACTGGCTGGCGGGTGATGAACCCAGCAGCCCACCCGACATCAGCGGCCTGAACCAACTCGACCTGAGCGGCACGCCGCTGCTCAAGCAAGCCGGCAGCGCCCGCAACGTCCTGATCATCACCCTGGAAGGCGTAACCGGCGCCTACCTGCAAGCCAGCCGTCAGGCCATTGCCAGCAGCTACACGCAAGACCCAATGCCGCGCCTGAGCCAATGGGCCGAACGCGGCATGCTCACCACCGACTACGTGCTACACGGTCATCAGACCATCCGCGGCCTCTATGCCATGCTCTGCGGCGATTACAACAAACTCGACTCCGGCACCCCGAAGGGTGTCGAACTGCTCAACAACCAGGCGCGCAGCGAGCAGTGCCTGCCCGCGCAACTGCGCGAGCGCGGCCTCACCACGCACTTCCTGCAAGGTGCCGGGCTGCGTTTTATGGCCAAAGACCAGATCATGCCGCAGATGGGTTTCGACAAGACCCTGGGCCGCGACTGGTTCAAGAACAAGCCCTATATCGAATTCCCCTGGGGCATGGACGACAAGGCCTACTTCGAAGGCGCGCTGGGTTACGTGAAACAGCTGCGCAAGAAGCGTCAACCCTGGATGTTGACCCTGCTGACCGTGGGCACTCACCAGCCCTACTCCGCTCCGCAGGACTACCTGGACCGTCACCCCAACGCCAAACTGGCGGCGATTGCCTACCTGGACGATGCCGTCGCCGACTTCCTCGCGGCGCTGGAAAAACAGGGCGTGATGAAAGACACCCTGGTGATCGTCACCTCGGATGAATCCCACGGCCTGGAGAACGTGCGCCTGGCTTCGGCCTGGGGCTTCAATCTGCTGCTGGCCCCTGAACAGGCGCAGCTGCCAGCACTCAAGCAGGGCGTGTATGGCCATGTCGACCTGACCGCTTCGGTGCTCGACTACTTCGCTTTCCCGGTGCCAGCCAATATCACCGGGCGCTCATTGCTGCGCGATTACGCCACAGGCCGCGAGATCATCTCCTACACCAACGGCCTGCTACGCCGGCATGACGGTCTGGGCACGCTGACCGAATGCGACTTCCAGAATGTCTGCCGGCGCTATGCCAGCCCTGGTTTTATTGCCGACAGCGCACGTTACCTGGGCCGCTTCAGCGGCAAATCGGCGCGCCTGATCAGCCAGCAAGCCGCCCTGCTCGACCAATCGCTGAGCAACGGAGGCCAGGCCGAGCAGCGCTACCAGTTCGCCAATCAGCAGCCAATCAAGCTCAAACCCAGCGTCAGTGATGACTGGGCAGACAACCTGGTGGGGGCACAATACCTGACCTTGGGTGCAGCTACCCAAACCACCGTGACCCTGAAAATCCGTGCCCTGCGCATGGATAAAAAGGGCGCAACACTGCAATTGAAAACCAAGGAATACGACCGCAACGTCGACTTGGCGATCCCCGAGCTGCCACTGCTAACCCGTAACAAGCCCGTCGAAGTCAGCTTTACCTTCGACAACCCGCAAGCGCGTAAGGCGTTCTCCTTCCACCTGCTGGGTCAGGGTCAGGGCTCCATCGAGATTGTCGATTTCAGCGTCAGCAGCACGCCGCTGCAGACCGAGGAAGAGCTGCTGGCGGCGCAAGAGGGCCTCGACGAGGTCGCACCCACGCAATAAACCGCTGAGGCACTGACGGCGCCAGATGCCGTCAGTGCATGGCGTAGCGACGCTCGATAGTCGTGTACTCGCCACTTTCCCGAATCGTTGCCAAACCCTGATTAAAGCGCTCGCAATGGGCCTGTTGGCGGCAACCTAGCTTGTAGTCGGTGGCCGCGAAAATCGGATACAGGGCCAACGGCTGGGTCACATCGACCTGGGTGTAAACCTCACGATTGAAGTAACGCAGGATGCGCATGTCCGTCACCACTACATCCACTCGGCCGCTGTAGAGCATGCGATTGCGGGCAATCTGAAACGCTTCCTCGCGGTAGCGCGGATTGTTTTCGGCCATCGCCTGGTACTCACTGCCGAGCAGAAAGCGCGCGCGCTGAAAGGCATTTACCGAGTAGCCCACCAGGTCGCTGATGCGCTGGATATCCAGATTTCGCGAGCGCAGGGCCACCGCGACATTCTGGTAGCGGATATAGGGTTCCGAATAAAAAATAGAACCGCCGCTGCGCTCATTGGTGGTGGCAATGACGTCGATCTGCCCCTTGCTCAGCATCAGGTTCAGACGTTCCATCGGCGCGTAGTAAGCCACCGGCTCCAACCCGCCGCGCTGCGCGGCAGTCATCACGATGTCGTACTCAAGGCCACGGGCCTCGTTCTCGAAGATATAGGGCGGTTTGTGCGTGCCAAAGCCTACGCGCAGAGCTTGCGCCGACACGGTTAGGCTGCACGACAGCAAACAACAGACCCACAACCACTTCATAGCGATACCCGAGTTGAACCAGCCTCCAGCATAGCCGGCTATGGCATGGCTCTGCATTGCTCTATCGCTGAGATCGATTAATCCGAATCGGACATACGCCACGCACCAGCAACCTTCAGCGCAAGGCTGAAAGCCTGGCCGTCCAGCCCGCGCCCTACCGCTGAGCAAACATTGCCAACAGTAGTTAAACGAGATTGGCTCTAGCCGCCGTATCGGCAAACACCTCCGGCGACAAAGCAGCCGGGCCCTGGTCGTCAAGCAACTCACGGGAATGCTCACCCCCGGGAATGCTGCTATCGATCATGCTGAGCAGTTGCAAGCCTCGTGGCGTCAGCACGAAATTCTCGCCGTTACCGCCCTCCTCTTCTGGCCGTGGTTCGATAAAGCCAGCGCCGAGCAACTGCGACTCGTACTCCGCCGCCTGT
>JBIHZW010000144.1:0-8759 GCA_044240245.1 Pseudomonas sp.
CGCGCAAGGCGAGTGCCCGCAGGCACTCGCCGACAACGCTTTAAAGCACTTCGAGCGGATATTCGACGATGAGACGAACCTCATCCAGATCCGATTCGAAATCGGTTGCACGGGTAGTCGCTTGGCGAATACGGAAGGACATGTCTTTCATTGAGCCGGCTTGCACGACGTACTTGGCTTCGATGTCGCGCTCCCATCGCTTCTGATCGGTCAGCGGATTACCATCATCGTCGCGCCGCATGTAAACCTCGTTGGCGTTGGTGTAGTCAGCATCCCAGCCCTGCGCGTAGCGGGTCATGAAGCTCAGGCCGGGTACACCAAAAGGCTCCATGTCCAAGTCATAGCGCACCTGCCAGGACTTTTCCTTGGGCGAGTTGAAGTCGCTGTACTGGATGGAGTTATCCAGGTAGATCGAGTCGGACTGACGCAGGTAATCGAAATCGTCATCGCCGTTATTGCGCTGAATGCCAACCATGACGGTATGGGCACCAAATTGCACTCCAGCCTTACCGCTCCAGATGTTGTTATCGAAGCTGCCCAGATGTTGTTTTCCCTCATCGACAGCTTTGTAGTAATTAAGTCCACCGATCAAGGCAACATCGTCGGAGAGCGGATAGCTCAACGTGGTACCAGCGTAGTACTGGTTCCACGCATCTTTGAGACGGCTGGTATAGAGGCTGATGCCGACGTTGTCGTTGACCGAGTAATCGCCGCCAAAATAGGCAATCCAGGGAGCGTCGACGGAGCCGGCATAGAACGTTGCGAAGCCATCGCGCATGCTGCTTGAGTTGGGCTCGCTCATTGAATGCAGGCGGCCACCTTGCAGGGCCAGGCCGTCAATACTGTTGTTGGCCACGGTGATACCGCGGAAGCTTTCGGGCAGGAGTCGCGAGTCGCCGTATTGAACGACGGGGCTAACAGGAAAAACATCGCCAGCTTTGATGACTGTATCCATGAACCTGGCTTTAACCGCACCTCCCACCTTGGAGTAGTCATCCTCGGGTTGCCCTGCACTGTTGTAAGGCATCACATCAACGGAGCCACCTGCGCCGGATCGCCCATCACCAGAGTCGAGTTTCAGGCCCAGCATCGCAAACGCGTCGATACCAAAGCCAACGGTACCCTCGGTGAATCCAGACTCAAACTGCCCGATGATTCCATGGGCCCACTCTTCCGAGTAACCATTACCTGTGCCGCTCGACTGCCCCTTACGAAAGTCACGATTGAAGTAGAGGTTGCGATTCAGAATAGTGAGGCTGCTGCCCTCGACGAAGCCTTCGGCCTTTTCTTCGGCGGCAATTGCAGCCTGTCCGGTGCCGATACTCAGAGCTATCAGCGATAAGCAAAAAAAGGGGTTATTCATGTGACGCTCCTGAATTATTTGGCAGTTTTATCTCGGTGAGATTTCTTGTAGTAGTTGCCGTAGCGCGCCAGGTATCGCCCGTGCGCGCTCACGCCATACTTCCACACGCCAAATAACGTCAGGGTGACTTGAAAATTACTTTTAAGTCAGTGACCTGTAAGCTCCTATGTAGCTCAGTTTTGATTCCGGCAGGCTGTACCCATTGCCCGATATTCAACAGTCTGCAAATCGCCGCTGGAGTCCTCATAGGTCATCTGAGCCGGCATTACCTCGCAACCAGAGCCTGTAGGGCTCGTATGTACAACCTTCGCGATGTCCAGCTTCATGCCGTAGCGATAGTGAGTCACCTCTGGCGGAGTCTTGCCACGAGCAGCAGCGTATTCCTGCATCGCTCTTTCATTATCCTGAATCATTCGACCATAGACACGGTCACCGCCGCCTTCGGCCATAACCAAGGACGATGCAGAAAGAATAGATACCG
Source organism: Pseudomonas sp. (assembly GCA_044240245.1). Classification (GTDB taxonomy): domain Bacteria; phylum Pseudomonadota; class Gammaproteobacteria; order Pseudomonadales; family Pseudomonadaceae; genus Aquipseudomonas. The sequence continues at coordinate 1,845 of JBIHZW010000144.1, forward strand.
CCAAGACAGATTTAAGAATGTTCACGTTTAATTCCTCTACTTAGGTTGTAGTGAAAATATAAACGTATGCACCTGTCATCAAAGTGAAGCGAAAATTACATCTTCGTAATTGCAGTATTAGGGGGCTTTTTAGTAGCTCAAAAATATTAAATGACAGGGGCAACTCAGACTTCCTCTCCAGTTACCCTGTGTCATCCCCAGACCTGCTACATCATGCTTCTCCCCCTTTACGCCGCATCAACCAATACGCTGCCGGCAACACCAGCATCGACAACAATGGTGCGGTAATCATCCCACCTACCATCGGAGCGGCGATTCGCTTCATGACTTCGGACCCTGCTCCCTCGCCCCAGAGGATCGGCAATAGACCGGCAATGATCACCGCGACCGTCATCACCTTCGGCCGCACGCGCAGTACCGCCCCCTCTCGAATTGACTCAAGCAAAGCAGGATTATCTGTGCGCCCCGCTTCAACTCGGGAATGCCAGGCGTTCTGCAGATAGATCAGCATGATCACCCCGAACTCTGCCGACACCCCAGCCAGCGCAATAAAGCCAACACCAGTGGCCACCGATAGGTTGAAACCCAGCCAGTAGAGCAGCCAGACACCGCCTGTCAGGGCGAACGGTAAGGTGGCCATGATCAGCAAGGCCTCGGCCAAACGATTGAAGGTCAGATAGAGCAGCACGAAGATAATCAGCAGTGTCGCCGGAACCACCCAGGTTAGGCGTGCATTGGCGCGTTCCAAAAACTCGAACTGCCCCGAGTAGGAAATGGTCATGCCCGCATCTGGCTGCACAGACTCCGACACCCGCTGCTGGAGCTCACGTACGGTCGACGCTAGGTCACGGTCACGGACATCGACATAGACCCAGCCGGAAAGACGTCCGTTTTCGCTGCGCAGCATCGGTGGTCCTTCGCTCAGGCTTATGTCGGCCACAGAACCGAGCGTGATCTGCTGGCCTGCCGCCGTAAGGATGGGCAGCCGTTGCAACGCCTCGGGGCTGTCTCTCCACTCGCGGGGATAACGCAGATTGATCGGATAGCGCGCCAACCCTTCTACGGTTTCACCGATGTTGCTGCCACCAATAGCACCTGACACCACCGCCTGGATTTCATCGACGTTGAGGCCATAACGCGCTGCGGCCAGGCGATTGATTTTTATATCCACGTAACGCCCGCCAGTCAGTCGTTCAGCCAGCGCCGAACTCACCCCCGGCACCTGTTTGGCCACCCCTTCGATCTCACGGGTGATGCGCTCAATATCGACCAACGAAGTGCCGGCAACCTTCACCCCGATAGGACTCTTTATACCGGTGGCGAGCATGTCGATGCGGTTGCGGATCGGTGGTACCCAGATGTTCGAAAGCCCGGGGACTTTTACCGCTTGATCAAGCTCATCGATCAGCTTCTCCGCTGTCATGCCATCGCGCCACTGATCGCGTGGTTTGAACTGCACCGTAGTCTCGAACATCTCCAGTGGCGCGGGGTCAGTGGCGGTCTCTGCTCGGCCTGCTTTGCCGAACACCTGCGCCACTTCCGGCACACTGAGAATCATGCGGTTAGTCTGTTGCAGCAGCTCAGTTGCTTTACTTGCTGGAAGGCCGGGCAATGCCGAGGGCATGTAGAGCAGGTCGCCTTCGTCCATCGCTGGCAGAAACTCACCGCCAAGCCGACTTAGCGGCCAGAGACTGGAGACGAAGACCAGTAATGCCAATGCCAAAGTGGTCTTCGGCCATGCCAGCACCGCTTCAAGTACAGGCCGATAGGCCGCGATCAGCCAACGGTTCAGGGGGTTTTTCTGCTCATTGGGTATATGTCCGCGTATCCAGTAGCCCATTAGCACCGGTACCAGAGTGACTGACAGCCCGGCAGCAGCAGCCATGGCATAGGTTTTGGTAAATGCCAGCGGACCAAACAGCCGGCCCTCCTGGGCTTCGAGGGTAAACACCGGGAGAAACGACAGGGTAATGATCAGCAAACTGAAGAACAGCGCAGGGCCAACCTCAGCAGCCGCCTTGCCGATCACCTGCCAATGCGTATCGCCTTGTAGGCGCTCGTTCGGATGCTGCTCTTGCCACGTTTCGATGTGCTTGTGGGCGTTCTCAATCATCACCACGGCCGCATCGACCATGGCACCAATGGCGATGGCGATACCGCCTAGGGACATGATGTTGGCATTGATGCCTTGATGACGCATGACGATAAACGCCATAAGGATGCCGAGCGGCAGGGTAATGATCGCCACCAGCGAGGAGCGCAGGTGCCAGAGAAAGATCAGACAGACCAGGGCGACGACGACAAACTCTTCCAGCAGCTTGAAGCTGAGGTTATCTATGGCCCGGTCAATTAACTGGGAGCGGTCATAGGTCGTCACCAACTCGACGCCCGCAGGTAGGCTTGCGCGCAAGCTGTCCAGCTTCTCTTTGACTGCGCTGATCACTTCGCGAGCGTTTTTGTCCGAGCGCATGATCACCACACCACCGACCACTTCGCCTTCACCATCTAGCTCGGCTATGCCACGGCGCATCTCCGGGCCGAGTTGAATGCTGGCTACCTGGCCAAGCAAAATTGGTATGCCGGTCTGTGAGGTGCGCAACGGCACATTGCGGAAGTCCTCCAGGCTTTCCAGATAGCCTGAGGCACGCACCATGTATTCACGCTCGGCTAACTCAAGGACGGCACCCCCGGCTTCCTGGTTCGCCCCCTGTAACGCCTCCTCAATCTCCCGCTGCGTCACACCGTAGGCAACCATCTTCTGCGGATCGAGCACGACCTGATACTGCTTGACCATGCCGCCTAACGTGGCGACCTCCGCCACGTTAGGTAGGCTTTTCAGCTCGTACTTAAGAAACCAGTCCTGGATTGAGCGCAACTGCGCGAGATCATGTTTGCCGCTGCGATCCAGGAGGGCATATTGGTAGATCCAGCCCACGCCAGTGGCGTCTGGACCAAGGGTGGTGGTGACCCCATCAGGCAGTCGATCCTGCGCCTGGTTGAGGTACTCCAGTACGCGGGAACGTGCCCAGTAGAGATCTGTACCGTCCTCGAATAACACGTAGACAAACGAGTCGCCGAAGAACGAGTAACCACGCACGGTCTTCGCGCCAGGCACAGAAAGCATGGTGCTAGCCAACGGGTAGGTGACCTGGTTCTCGATGATCTGGGGGGCCTGACCTGGGAAGCTGGTGCGGATGATCACCTGAGTGTCAGAAAGATCCGGTAAGGCATCCAGCGGTGTGCTACGTAAAGACCAGATGCCCCAGGCAGTGATAAACAGGGTCGCCAACAAGACCAGCATGCGGTTGCCAATCGACCAATGAATCAGGCGCGCGATCATTGGCTGGCTCCTTGTTTAATGAGCTGCTCAACGACCAATCCGGTATCGCTCTGTCGCACAGCAATGCGTACGGAGTCGCCGATCTTCAGTCCGGTCGCGACCTCGGGCTTGGCCAGTTCAAAGGCCATGGTCATGCCGGGCATGCCCAGGCTGTTGAAGGGGCCGTGCGCAAGCGTGACCGTTTGCCCGTCAAGTTCGCGGATCACCCCCTGCGCCTCATGCAGCGGGGGTGGCTCAGGCAGCGCGTCATCGACCTGCGCCATCACGCCCTGCAGGCTGGCTTCGGAGTCGATCAGGAACTGCCCCGAGGTCACCACCGCCTGTCCCTCAGAGAGGCCCGCAAGCACTTCGAAGCGGCCATCGGCCTCCCGCCCGACCTGGATCTCATGAGGACGGTAGCGTCCTTCGCCTTCAGCCAGCATGACCAGGGCGCGTTTACCGGTGCGAATCACTGCCTCGCTGGGAATAAGCAGCACCGGCTGCTCGCCTGCGCTATTCAGCCGCACCGATGCAAACATACCGGGGCGTAACTTGCCTTCTGGATTGGGCAGTTCACTGCGCACCGTCAGCGTTCGTGTCTGCACGTCGGCACTGGGCAATAGTGCAATCACCCGGCCTTTCAGGGTTTGGCCTGGAAAAGCCGTCAGGCTTGCCCTGATCTGCGCGCCAAGCTGAACCGCTGCGGCCTGGGACTCAGGGATGGCCGCGTCGAGCCAGATGCTCGACAGCCCGTTGAGGCGTGCCAGGTCTTGGCCTGCCGAAACCGCCATGCCAGCGCGTAACTCTAGGGACAGCAACTCACCGCCAATTGGGGTGACCAATGTCTGCAATGCCTTCGGTTTAAGGGTACGTTGCACATGATCGATCAACCCTTTTGGCATACCCAGCAGCCGCATGCGTTCACGCGCGGCGTCGACCAGCCGAGCATCACCGCTCTGCAATACCGCGATGAACTCAAGCTGGGCAGCCGACCACTCGGGGATCAGCAGGTCAGCCAACGGCGTTCCTGCAGGCAGTACATCTCCGGGGGCACGGCCATAGACCCGCTCGACAAAGCCGGCAGAGCGCGCCTGCAAAGTAGCGACTTCGCGCTGGTTGTAGGCCAGTGAACCTACCGCATCGATACCGGATGGTAGTACTGCCCGTACGACCGTCGACGTGCGCATGCCTAGGTTCTGGATTGCTTGTGCAGGCACGCTGATAGCGCTCGTATCCTGCTCAGTGCCGGCATACTTCGGCACCAGCTCCATGTCCATAAAGGGAGACTTGCCTGGCTGCTCGAAACGCTGAGTCGGCACCATCGGGTCGTACCAGTAGAGCACCTGGCGATCTTCTGATTTTGCTGCTGGCATCTGCTCATGGGATGAGCTTTGCTGGCCCAGCCAGAAACCGCCAGCGGTTCCACCCGCCGCGATGGCTAGGCCCAATAGGCAATACTTCAGAGTGAGCGCTTTCATTTCAGGCCCTCCACATAGGCGTAATACAGACTTGCGGAGAGCTGGCTGAGCTGGCGCTGTTGTTCGATTTTCCGCAATTGCGCCTCGATCAGGTCACGACGGGCATTGATCACAGCCGCCAATTGACTGTTGCCCGCTTTGTAGGCAGCAAGCTCCAGATCCACGCGCTTGCTCGACAAGGGGATAAGGTGTTGTTCGGTACGGATCAACATCTTGCGCAGCTGCGCCAACTCGGCGAGGCCGCTTTCCAGTTCGGCTTGGTGAGCGCGCAGCAGCACCTCCTGTTCGGCCTCCACCTGGGCCACGCTGTGTTGCTTGGCGTTGATCTTGGGTCCCTGACGGGTGCCGACGAACATGGGCAGGTCAAAGGTGAACTGCAACATCACCATGTCGCCGAACTGGTTATCACGGTTGTTGTAGGCGAACTCCACACCCCAGTCGGGTTTCTTCTCGGAAACTGCCTCGGCCAGCTCAGCATTAGCTTCGCCCACACGGGCGGCCGCAGCCCGCAGATCTGGATGTTCCCCCAGGCGATGCTGCAGGTGCGGTACTTCCAAGCTAAGCGCAGGTGGAGTCCCGGCCAGTGGCTGACTCGCATCATCGCCTACCCAGCGGCGTAACGTGGCGCGTGCAATCGCAACATCACGATCCAGCTCATCACGCCGGTCCTCAAGCGTTAGTGCTTCCTGATCGGCCTGAAGAAGCTCGCTGGATCGCGCGGAGTTGCCAGCGATCAATGCCTGTATAGCTGAGCGCAGCAGGGTGATCTGTTCATCCAACTCAGAGAAAAGCTCAACGCGACGCTCTGCGTAATAGACATCGAGCCAGCTCAGCGCCGTCTGCCGCTTGGTCTCCAAGACCATCGCGCGTTGCTCTGCTTCGGCACGGGTAACAGTGGCCTCAGCCAGTTGCCGGCGAGCCTGGCGCTTATCGCTGTTGGGCACTTCCTGCATCAGGCCAATGCGGCGCATGGTCATAAAGTCGCGATTAAGCGAGTAGCGATCCGGGCCTTCAATCGGCAGGTTATCCACGCCCAGGATCAACTTGGGATCAGGTAGAGCATCCGACGGAAGCACAGCCTGTTGTGCCGACTCGACTTGGGCCTGCCTGGCAAGATTCTCTGGGGCCGTACGTTCGACAAGGGCTTGAGCACGGGCGAACGTAAGTGGCTCCGCCTGCGCGGTGAGAAATGAACTCACCCACAGCACAGCAGCCAGCACGCCCGAACAGCCACGGCGTGCGAAAAGGAAAGCAGGCATGCTTTCGTCTCCAATGACGTTGATCGATGCCGCCTAAATGCAGGCGACAACAGAACGCTCTCTTAGCGGAGCGCATTTCAGATCAGAGCATCAGGAGACGCGGGGTGGACGCCAAAGACCGGCGGGCTCTCGTTGAAGTAGCGGCTGTATCAGCGCTGTTTGCGGGGAAGCATGCAATGGAGCGAAGAGTTTGATCACCACAGTTTGCAGCAGACCACTGGTTTTGCATTCCTGGCCGGCTTTGCAGGGCGATTTGCTGCCTGAGCTGGATGTGTCGCTCATGTCCTCACAGCAAGGAGCCTCACTGCCGGCATGATCCATATCGGCCATGGCACTTTGCATCGGGCAAGGTTCAGCTGCCGGCATGCTGCCAAAAGCTGGCAGCATCAGGCTGAGTACCAAAACCAGGACCGAGAAAAACCGATACATAGCGGTTGCCGTTAGCGTGTCTGAATAAACATTAGCAGAGCTCTTTTGCTCAACACAGCGATAAACCGTGCCATGGAACACTTGATCAATAAACTGGATTGTCTGGTCACTGTGGCGATTTAGAGCACTGGTAGTGCCAGCCAGCATCGGGCGGGCGGGTTCTGCTTGGGCTTGGACATATCTTCAACCTTTCCACGGCGGCAAGGTCAAGCGTTTTTCTTTCAGTTAACTAACACTTGCATATCAAGCTCTGCAGTGCAGCACAGTGTGGGTGAGGCTCGCGATGTTGGATCTTCCTTGATCCAAGCGCGTCCTGCGTCTCCTCAATGAACGTGATTACAACAGTGGAAGTGTGTAGCTGACGATCAGGCGGTTCTCATCAACGTCGTTGCCGAAGTTGGTTGAACGTAGTGTGGCGTTGCGCCATTTC
>JBIHZW010000145.1:0-8660 GCA_044240245.1 Pseudomonas sp.
GTGGGCGAAGGTATTGAGGCCGCCGAGACAGCTGGCCACTTGAAGGCCAAAGGCTGCGACATGTTGCAGGGATTTTGGCTGTGCAAGCCCAAGCCGATCGATGAACTCAAGCAGTGGCTGAAAAGCTTCGAGGCAGAAGGGCGTGCGGCTCGTTCCTTGCGCCGCTAAGTCTGCGTTTTTTCGCATAAGCATCAATCGCTGCTGGCCAACGTTAGCTAGCTGCTTCTTAAGAGTATTTCTGCTGTTACAAGCACCCGTCGAGTCTTACCCCTCCTGCGCCCGATAAGCCCCCGGCGTTAACCCGGTCCACTTCTTAAACGCCCGATGAAACGCCGAGGGTTCGGAAAACCCCAGTTGCTCGGCAATATCCTGAATCGCCAGCTCATCGCGCCCCAGGTGGTAAATCGCCAAGTCGCGGCGCAGATGGTCTTTCAGTTCCTGAAAACTTGAGCCTTCCTCGCGCAAATGCCGGCGCAGGGTTTGTGGGCTCATATGCAGCTGCTGGGCGACGGCATCCAGGTCCGGCCAGTTGCTGCAGTCGCGGCCGAGTAGGCGGCGGATCTGGCTGATCAGGCTGTCGCCGCCATCGGGGCGGGCCAGCAGGTCGGCGGGGGAGTGTTGGAGGAATTGCTTGAGGGTGCGTTCGTCCTGCAGCAGCGGCATGGCCAGGTAACGCGCGTGGAACAGCAGGCTGGTTCGCCCGGCTGTGAAGCGCCGGGTGCAGGGGAATAGCAGTTCGTATTCGCCGGCGTGGGCGGGTTGGGTGTAGGTGAAGGTGGCTTCTTCCAGGCGGATGCGTTGGCCGATCAGCCAGCTGCCGAGGCGATGCCAGATCACCAACAGGCTTTCCACCAGAAAGTGGTCGGGGTCCCACAGGGTTGAGTCGTCCACGCTTAGCCGCGCCCAATCGCCTCCGCGTTGGATGCTGATGGCCGGGGCTTCGGGGAACAGGCTGTAGAACAGCGCGCCACGGCCCAGGGCTTTTTCCAGCGAATGGCAGTGGATGATTGCGTAACACATCATGGCGAAGGTGCCGCGTTTGCTGCGCAGGCGGCCGAAGCCCAGGTATTCGTCGTCGAGGCTTTCCCACAAAAGTTGCACCAGGCGGGCGAACTGTTCCGGGGCGACCCGCGCGCGGGGCTCGTAGAGCAGCGCCGGTTGGATGCCCAGTTGGCGCAGCAGCGGGGTGCAGTCGTGGCCTTGGCGCTCGGCCCCGCGCAAGGCGGCGCGGACAAAGTGGCTGGCGATGGTGCGTTCGCGCATGACGGCTCCTTGAAAGTACGCCGATGGTAGGCAGCTCACTGCACCGCCGACAAGCCGGTCGAGCGATTGGGTCAATCCAGGCTGAGCGCATGGGTCATTGAGGCGGCGGGGGCGTGGGGCCTAACCTGCTGCACGACTTCAGCTCAGGGAGCACAGCCGCATGCAGCGCCTTATTTTCGACACCGAACACAATATGTTCCGCGACGCCTTCGCCGCCTTTCTGAAAAAGGAAGTGGTGCCGCATCAGGACGAATGGGAAGCGGCCGGCGTGGTCAGTCGCGAGGTGTGGAAGAAGGCCGGCGACATGGGCTTTCTGCTGCCGTGGGCGGATGAGGAGTACGGCGGTGCCGGGCTCAAGGACTTCCGTTACGAGCAGATCATGTGCGAGGAGCTGGCGAAGATTAACGAGCCGGGTTTTATGCTGCCGCTGCACTCGGCGCTGTGCGGCCCCTATATCGCCGAGTACGGCAATGCGGAGCAGAAGGCGCGCTTTATGCCGGGCATTATCAGCGGCGAGCTGATTCTCGCGGTGGCGATGACCGAGCCGAGCGCCGGTTCTGACCTGGCCGGCATGCGCACCAGCGCTGTGGATCAGGGCGATCATTACGTGCTCAACGGCTCCAAGGTGTTTATCTCCAACGGCCTGCTGGCTGATGTGGTGATCGTGGCGGCGAAGACCGACCCAGCCAACAAGCACGCCATGGGCCTGTTTCTGGTCGAGCGCGGGATGGAAGGTTTCGAGCGCGGCAAGAACCTGGAAAAACTCGGGATGAAGAGCCAGGACACCGCCGAGCTGTTCTTCAATAACGTCAAGGTGCCCAGGGCCAATCTGCTGGGCGATGCCAAGGGCGGCTTCTTCTACCTGATGAATATGCTCGCCCAGGAACGCCTGACCAACGCCTGCGGCGCGGTGGCGGCGGCCGAGGCGGCGCTGCAGACCACCATCGATTACGTGAAAGAACGCAAGGCCTTCGACCGGCCGATCTCGCACTTCCAGAACACCCGTTTCAAGCTGGCCGAGATGCGCACGCAGATCGACGTGGCGCAGGTGTTTGTCGACCGCTGCGTGACCGACCACAACGAGAAGAAACTCACCCCGGAAGTAGCCGCCGAGGCCAAGCTGTTTACCACCGAACTGCTGTGCAAGGTGGTCGATGAGGGTGTGCAACTGCACGGCGGCTGGGGTTATATGTGGGAATACCCGATCTGCAAGATGTACGCGAACGCGCGCATCCAGCGCATCTTCGCCGGCACTTCGGAGATCATGAAAGAAATCATCAGCCGTGGGATGAAGCTGTAGGGCTGTTGCCGCCGCCAGGCGATCCCTGCGGTTTATCGGGATCGCCCGTCTGCAGGTCGCACGATGTTTTTTTACCTAGGGAAGCTGTTCAAGCGCTAACGTTCATGTCGGCAAAACAATAAGAACGAGGGATTGCTATGACGGATCAACTGCCCCTGGAGCGCCTGGCGCTCTGGGTTGAGAAGCGCCCCGATGTGGTCTGGCTCAGCCAGCCGGTAAACGGCCAGTGGCATGACTTCACCTGGGCCCAGGTGGATGATCAGGCGCGGCGCATGGCCACGGCCCTGCAGGCGCTGGGTTGTGCGCCGGGGGATCGGGTGGCGCTGTTGGCGAAGAACTGCGCCGAGTGGATCATCGCCGATCTGGCGATCATGCTCGCCGGGCTGGTCAGCGTGCCGTTGTATCCGCTGCAATCGGCAGAGAGCATCGACTATGTGCTGCGCCATTCGCAGTGCAAGGTGATCTTCCTCGGCAAGCTGGATGAACCGGCCAAGCTCGCGCCGGGCATTCCGGCCGAAGTCATGCGTATCGCCATGCCGTATCCGACCATTGAGGCCAGTCACGGCTGGCATGCCTTGCTGGCGGCGCATCAGCCGTTACGCGATGGCCACACGCAATTGCCGGATGAGTTGCTGAGCATCCTCTATACCTCCGGTACCACCGGCCAGCCCAAGGGCGTGATGCTCTCTGCCAAGGCGTTTGCCATTGCCGGTGGTCGTTCGGTGAAGGAGCTGCAGATCACCGAGCAGGATCAGTACTTCTCCTACCTGCCGCTGTCGCATGCCGCCGAGCGCTTTCTGGTGGAGATGACGGCGCTGTACAGCGGTGGGCGAATCGCCTTTGTCGAATCGCTGGAGACCTTTGCCAGCGACCTGCGCCATGTGCGGCCGACCGTGTTCTTCTCCGTGCCACGCCTGTGGACGCGCTTTCAGCAGGGCGTGCTGGAGAAACTGCCGCAGCTCAAGCTGGCGCGGTTGCTGGGCATTCCGCTGCTCGGCGGCCTGGTGGCGCGCAAGATTCGCAAGGGGCTAGGGCTGGACCGGGCGCGCATTCTGGTCAGTGGCGCGGCGGCGATTCCGCGCGCGTTACTCGACTGGTATCAGAGCATCGGCATCACCATCTGCGAGGGCTACGGCATGACCGAGCACCTGGCCTATGGCTGTTTCAACCGGCCGGGGCAGGTGCGTTTCGGCACCGTGGGCCGGCCGATGCCGGGTAATGAATTGCGCATCGCCGAGAATGGCGAAATCCTACTGCGCTGCCCGAGCCTGATGCTGGGCTATTACCAGGACCCGGAGAAAACCGCGGAAACCATCACCGATGGTTGGTTGCACACCGGCGACAAGGGCGAGGTCGACGCGGCCGGTTACCTGAAAATCACCGGACGAGTGAAGGACATCTTCAAGACCAGCAAGGGCAAGTACATCGCCCCAGCGCCGATTGAAGGCGAGATCGCCAAGAACCTCTGGGTCGAGCAGGTGTGCCTAATGGGCAGCAACCTGGATCAGCCGCTGGCGCTGATCGAACTGTCGCCAGCGGCCCGTGAACAGGCCCGTGAACAGGTGGCGGCCGACCTTGCGCAGACTTTGCAGCAGCTCAATGCCCAGCTTGAGGCCCACGAGCGGCTTAGTCACTTTGTACTGGTGAGCGAGGCCTGGACCGTGGCCAACGGCTGTATGACCCCGACTATGAAAATCCGCCGCAATGTACTGGAAGCTCGCTTTGCCGATCAGCTAAGCGAGCTGGATGCCAAGCAGCCGCTGCATTGGCAGTGAAGAGCGCGCTTGCGTAGCCCGGATGCAATCCGGGAGTTTGTTGATATTCCCCGGATTGCATCCGGGCTACGGGATTGAGTTCCCTAAGGAGCTGTTATGCAAGGCCCGCTGTCGTCACTGAAAGTGCTGGATTTCTCCACCCTGTTGCCGGGGCCGTTTGCCTCTTTGTTGCTGGCCGATATGGGCGCGGAAGTGCTGCGGGTCGAGTCGCCTTCGCGCATGGATCTGGTGCGCGTGCTGCCCCCGCACGATGGCGGCGTGTCAGCCAGTCACGCCTACCTCAACCGCAACAAACGCTGTATCGCCCTGGACCTGAAACAGGCCGAGGCGGTGGCGATGGTCAAGCAGCTGGTGGCCGAGTACGACATCGTGCTGGAGCAGTTCCGCCCGGGGGTGATGGACAAGCTCGGTGTCGGTTACGAAGCGCTCAAGGCGATCAACCCGAAGCTGATCTACGTGTCGATCACCGGTTACGGCCAAAGCGGCCCGTACAAGGACCGCGCCGGCCACGACATCAACTACCTGGCCTTGGCCGGTATCGCCAGTTACACCGGGCGGCGTGAAACCGGGCCGCTGCCGCTGGGCATTCAGGCTGCGGATATTGCCGGCGGCTCGCTGCACGGGGTGATCGGCCTGCTGGCGGCGGTGATCCAGCGTCAGGCCACGGGGCAGGGGCAGCAGGTGGATATCAGCATGACCGACTGCGCCTTCAGCCTGCACGGCATGGCCGGCGCGGGCTATCTGGCGGCTGGTGTAGAGCCGGCGATGGAAAACCAGGCGCTCAATGGCGGCAGCTTCTACGACTACTACCGCACCCGCGACGGTCGCTGGTTCTCGGTCGGCAGCCTGGAACCGCAGTTTATGCAGCAATTCTGCGCCGCCATCGGCCGCCCGGAGCTTGCCGCGCGCGGCCTGTCGCAGAAGCCCGAAGATCAGCAGGCGCTTAAACGCGAGATCGAAATCGAGTTCGAGAAACGCGATTTCGCCGAGTGGGGCCAGGTATTCGCCGGGCTGGATGCCTGCGTGGAACCGATGCTCAACCTTAGCGAAGCGGTCGAACATCCGCAGATCAAGGCACGCGGCCTGGTCACCAAAGTGCCGCGTGCAGGTAACGCGCCGCAGATGCAGATCGCCTGCCCTATCAAATTCTCCAACGGCTTGCCCGCGCCCCGGCATATCGGCGCAACCCTGGGCGCTCACACCGCAGAAGTACTGACAGAGCTGGGCTACAGCGTCGAGCAAATCGCCCAGCTTAAGGCCGCCAAGGTGGTGGGCTAAGTCGAAGTAAGTGTTTTTCGGGCAAAAGGGTACTCGTCAAATAGCTGATTTTCCGGCATAAGCCTGGGGCATTCGAGCCAGCTGACTGTTCGGGAACGGAAAACATGTATCACGGGGAACGCTTCAACGCCTGGACGCATCTGGTCGGGGCGCTTCTGGCCTGCGTGGGGGCGGTGTGGCTCTTGGTGTTGGCGAGCCTGGATGGCGAGCTGCGCAAGATCATCAGCGTGGCGATCTATGGCCTGACCCTGGTGCTGCTCTACAGCATCTCCACGCTTTATCACAGCGTGCAGGGCCGGGCGAAAGTGCTGATGCGCAAGCTCGATCACCTGTCGATCTACCTGCTGATTGCCGGCAGCTATACGCCGTTCTGTCTGGTGACCCTGGAAGGTGCTTGGGGGTGGACGTTGTTCGGCATCGTCTGGACGCTGGCAATCATCGGCATGCTGCAGGAGATCAAGCCGCGCTCCGAGGCGCGGGTGCTGTCGATTGTGATCTACGCGGTGATGGGCTGGATTGTGCTGATCGCGGTCAAACCGCTGATTGCCGCGCTGGGCATGGCGGGTTTTATCTGGCTGGCCGGCGGCGGGGTGCTGTACACGGTGGGCATCATCTTCTTTGCCTATGACAGCCGCTTCCGTCACTGGCACGGCATCTGGCATCTGTTCGTCATGGGCGGCAGCCTGATGCACTTTGTCGCGGTGTTGCGTTACGTCCTGTAATTCCACCAGTGGGTTATTCGACGCGCTGTTCGCCGGTATAGCTCAAGGTCACCTTGCAGCGCCGGCAGTAGTAGCGCCGGCCTTTGCTGACCAGGGAATGGCGCTGGGCGGAAAACGGGAATTCTCCCTGCGGGCAGCTGCAACGGTAGATATAGCGGCTGACCGTGCGCCGCGGCACGGCATAGCTGTGGCAGCGATTGGGCGGCAGTTCATACACGCCGCGCATGATCAGCTGCCATTCCTCGCCATGGGGCTGGATCTTCAGACCGAACAACTGATGCGCGATCAGGTGCGCCACTTCGTGTGGCACGGTCTGCTTGAGGAAGTCTTCGCGGTTTTCCCGGTACAGCTGCGGGTTGAAGCGCAGCTTGTTTTCCGTCAGGTGCGCCACACCGGCCTTTTGTCCACGCAGCTTGAAGCTCACCTCGGCGCGGGCAAAGGGGCGTTTGAAAAAAGCTTCAGCCTGCTGGTAGCACTGCTCTACTCGGCTCAGAAGGTGTTCGGACATAAGTGCGGCGATCAGGATTGGGGCAGCGATTATGCCCAAGCAGCGCAGCGATCACAGCCCTGAAACGACGAAACCACCCGGAGGTGGTTTCGTCTTGTGTCATCAGCTGTTGCCTTAGCTGGTGTAGACCGGGCCTACCCCAAAGCCCCAGAGAATCACCGAGCTGGCGATCATCGCCACCAGTACCACCAGGCCTACCGCGAGCACCGAGCTGGAGAACATAAAGCCTTCATCCTCGGGTATGCCCATAAAGGTCGGTATGCCGACGTAGAGTAGATAAACCGTGTAACAGATGGCCGCCGTGCCCACCACCATGGCCAGCCAGAGATGTGGATAGAGCGCCGCCAGCCCGCCGATAAACAGCGGTGTAGCGGTATAGGCAGCAAATACCACGCATTGCGTAAGGTTCGGGCTGGCATCGTAGGTGCGTGCCATCCAGTGGATAAACGCGCCCATCACTGCGATCCCGGCAAGCATTGCCAGGTAGGTCATGACGGTCATTTGCAGCGCACTGGCCTCGGTCAGCATCACCGGCGCTCGATCCCCGATTGCCCAGCCTACCTGGGTGGTGCCGATATAGGCCGAGACTGCGGGAATTGCCGCAAGAATCAGTACGTGGGTGAGATACATGTGACTAATGGTTTCTTCTTCGCCACGAATTTCCTGCCATTCCTGATCGGGATGGGTGAATAGCCCCCAAACGTGATGGATCATGCCAGACCTCCTCTTGTTATAGCGGTCGCCCCCCAGCGCAGCGCCTGATTCGCGTGTACAGCGTCATCAGGTACAAGGCCGAACCTATGCGACCGTATGTCGCAGTATAGGCAGCCATTGATAAGGACAAAGGCGCGGCGTTAGAGCAAATCGGACTCTCAAACCCGTCCGTAATAGCGTTCGAGGATTTCCATGGCCTTGTTGATCGACTGCAGACGCGCCGTGTTACCGCCTCGATCAGGGTGATGCAGGCTCACCAGTTGTCGGTAGCGGTGCTTGATAGTGGCGAGATTGAGCGTTTGCTCGCGGCCTTCGAGCTCGAACAGCTCCAGCGCCGCCTGCTTTTCCTCGCTGCCGTGCATGCGCGTCCAGAAGCTCAGCAGCAGTTTGGCCACATCCTGCTCGTCGGTGTCGTCGAGCTGGCTCAGGTCGAGGTAATAGTCGCGCAGCGGGTCGTGTTCACTCAGCTCCGCGCTGCCGGGCTGGTAGGGCAGCAGCTGGATATTCAGCGCACTGATCTGCAGATAGCCGCTCTGCGTCGCCCACAGCCGCTCGCGCAGGCGATAGAGGGCGTTGAACAGCAGAAAATGCGTGCGAAACAGCACCAGCTTGTCGGTCAGCGGCAGGTTGGGGATATGCGCACATTGGCGGGCTTTCAGTAGCTGGATCAGCTGGTACTCGCCAAGGCCAGCAGGGGCGGCGCGCAGCAGCTGGTGCAGTTGTTCGGGCAGGTCGAGGCCCGGGTCGAAATCGTCGTTCATCGGCGCAGCCTAGCATTTCACTTTGATTGGGGTAGGGCGCGTCACGCTTTCTGCGTAAAATGCCGCATCCTCAACGACTTCCGGATTCCAGCGCACCATGGGCACCCTCTCGGTCAATCAGAACAAACTGCAAAAACGCCTGCGTCGCCAGGCCGGCGAAGCCGTTGCCGACTTCAACATGATCGAGGATGGCGACAAGGTCATGGTCTGCCTGTCCGGCGGCAAGGACAGCTACACCATGCTCGATGTGCTGCTGCACCTGCAGAAGGTCGCGCCGATCAAGTTCGAAATCGTTGCGGTGAATATGGACCAGAAGCAGCCCGGCTTCCCCGAGCATGT
>JBIHZW010000011.1:0-25911 GCA_044240245.1 Pseudomonas sp.
CACCGCCCACCGCCACATCGGCAGAACGGCGCAGCAGGTTGAACATGCTGATGCGGGTATAGCGGGCGAAACGCTCGTTGATCATCTCAAGCGTCGGCATGCGCCCACGGACAATTCGATCCTGGCTGGTCAGGTCATATTGTTTGACGCTTCCCGGTTCGGCTTCGTCCTCGGTGTCAACCAAGCCGTCGTCGACGCCATGCAGCAGGGCATCGATTTCATCCTGGGAAAGCAGGTCTTGCACAGCCATATACGGCTCCTGATTACTGCAACACGAGGTTGGTGAACAACACTTGCTCGACCGTGACCTTACCGGTCTCTTTCTCAGCCAGCTCCTGCACGCTGGCGGTCGCCTGCTGACGCAGCATTTCCTTGCCCACTGGAGTGATCAGAGAAGCAAAGTCCTGACCGGAAAACAGCATCACCAGGCGGTTACGCAACACCGGCATATGCACCTTGAGCGCATCCAGAGCCGCCTGATCGCGGGTCATCAGGGCCACACTGACCTGCATATAGCGGGCGCGACCCTGATGGGTGAAATTCACCACAAAGGCGGGCGACAGCTCTTCATAGATGGCCGCCTGTTTGACTGGCACCGCAGGCTCGGCGCCGGCTTCAGCCTTGGCCTCATCGGCGCCAGCATCCTTCTTGCTCAGAAAGAACCAGGTGCCACCCACGGAAAGGCCCACAGCCAGCAGCACGGCAAGAACAATGATAATGATCAGCTTCATCTTGCCGGCCGGTTTCGCCTCGGCATTTGCCGGCGCTGGTGCTGCTTCTTTCTTAGCCATGCCAATAATCCGTCGTTATTCGGAGTTCTATCCGCTTTCAAAGGGTTAAGAGCAAGTGTTATGCCAGTCTGTCAACAAACCTGCTCACTACGGGTGGCCCAGCACCTGAGGGTGTGTGGCCAAGGCATCAGATAAACCCACGCCCCAAACAAAATCGCCCGACTCCCACACAATGGGAGCCGGGCGAAATGCAGTTTAGATCAGTGGGCCATGCAACTACAGCAGCAAGCGCTCTATGCGTAGTAATCAACCAAGCCACGGGCACTAACAGAAGTCGCGCGTGCAGATTCGACAGTGCTCGAATGCAGCTCCTCATCCGCGCCGAGCAATTCACCAGAGGAGCCACCGCGACCTTTGCCGCCATCGCCCTCCTGCCCTTGCCAGCCGCGGCTAAGCGACTGATCGGAGACGTTCACGTCCAGCTGGTTCATGCCCTGCTGGGCGAACAACTCACGCAGGCGATGCATCTGCGAATCCAGCGCCTCACGCACCCCCGCATGCGGGCTGGCGAAGGTGACCTGACTCTGCTCCTGGTTGACGCTGATGCGTACTTCCAAACGGCCCAGTTCGGCTGGATCGAGCTGAATCTCGGCAGACTTGAGGTTCTGGCTGGACATCACCATCACCCGATCCACCACCGCCTCACTCCAACCGCCCTGCTGCATAGGCACCGGCTGCCCAACCACCACCGGCGCGCGGGCGGACAGCGGAGTCTGTTGGCCAATCGCCTGACTCAGCGCATTGAGCTTGCTGACAAAGTTCTCCGGCGTGTTGTTCGCCGTGCCTTCCTTCAGCGCTTCAAGGCTTTTGCCGGTGAGGGCTTCGAGCTGTAGTTCCGGCAGCTCCAGGGCATCCCCTTCTACCGGCACCTCGTCCTGCACCACCTGGCTGGCCAACATGCTCTGGCTAGCGCTCTGCGTCGCCAGATTGACCTGGGCCAAAGGCGCCGCAGCCTGTTCAGCCAGCGCTTTTTCCTTCGCGCCCATCTCCAATGCCATGCGCACTGCAGGCAGTTGGTTAAGCGCGTCCAGTTCAGCATCGAAGCTGGCCTCGGTCATACTCGCCGGGCCTGAACTGGTCAGGTTACCGGTGGTGACCAGTAGTGGCGCGGGTTCGGTGTCCAGCGCCAACTCCTCCGTCTCTTCCGCTGGCATCTCGCCGGTTATCCCGAGCAACAGCAGCGGATCAAGCACCGCACCGTCGCTTGCCGGATCAGTCGGCAAAGGCTTGCCGCTATCGGCAACCTCAGCCTGCCCAGCGACAGCTTGCGCCTGCGGATCTTGCGGCTCTTCTTGGTCAACCTTGCTCTCACGCGCAGGCTTGGCAGGCGCATCGCTACGCTCTGCAGCCTTGGCCTGACGCTCTTTGGCATAAACTTGAGAGAAGCTGGAAGCCTCATTTCTATTGGGCTGCGCGGGTTTTTCCGGCGGTTTTGATGCAGCAGCCCTGGGCTTTACTTCAGGTGCCGACTTGAGCAGCAGATCGGGGGCAACGGACATGGATACTCTCCGTTCGGGGTTGGTCGTGCGGAGAGTTTTGCAAGGCGCGGGCCAACTTGGTGGCAGGAAGGTTCAGCGGGGTGAAATGAAGCGATACAGGGACAGAAGCAGCAAGACTAGTGCCGATAACGCTGCCGTTCGGACTTAAGCAGGATGCGCACAATGGCAAACTCACGCTCAATCTGCTCGACCAGCTCGGGAGCCTGTTCCAACTGCTCGCGCCGCCCGGCTTCCTCCAGCTGCTTGCACAGCCCAGCCAACATCAGCGCGCCCATATTGCTGCAGCTGCCTTTAAAGCTGTGCGCGGCCAACCGCAGGCTCTGCGCATCGGCAGCCCGCTCAGCCTGGCGTAACACCAGCAGGCGTTCTTCGGAATCGATCAGGAAGGTATCCAGCAGCACCGGGTATTCATCTTCCATGACGTCCTGCAAAGCCGCCAGTACTGCGCTATCAAGGTGAATATCGGACAACTGCTCGCTCCCCTAGCGTTATGCCGGGATTATGCCCCAGGCAACCAGGAAAACTCCACGCGCACCCCCGGTTCGCCGTCGCCCCAACTGCAACGCTCACTCAACTGCCTGACCAACGCCAGCCCGCGACCGCTCAAGCTATGGGCATCGCGGGGTTCTGTCGGCAATTGCTGGGCATCGAAGCCCGAGCCGCTGTCTTCAACGCGGACGATCAAACGCCCGCCCGCGCCTTCAGGCAGTAATTGCAGGTGAAAGCGCACAAAACCGTCGGTCAGCGCGGCCAGCCGCACGCTGCGTTGACGGTAGTACTCGGCAAAACCCTCGGCATTCGCCTTCAGCGCCGAGTCCAGGCCCAGCACACCGTGCTCCAGGGCATTCGAATACAGCTCGGCCAGCACACTGAACAAGGCGCCGCCCTGGGGCCGCAAACCCTGCACCTCCAGCAACAGCTGCAAGAGGAATGGCAACGGATTGAAATGACGCAGGGTCTCCCCGCGAAACTCGAAGCTGGCCGACCAGTCCAGTGAATGGCTCTGGCCATTGTCGGCGAAGGCCAGCGGCGGTCGGCTCAGCTCGGCGTCATCGACCAGGCTGACCTCAAGCAAACTGACGTCATCCTGCTGCTCGCCACTGAAATGGGTCAGCGCCTGCTGGATTTCGCCAAATAGCGCCGGCTGCTGCCGATTGGCGGCAAACACCTCAAGCAGACGCCCCTCCCCGAACAGCTCACCCTGCTTGTTACAAGCCTCCAGCACCCCATCGGAAAGCAGGAAAACCCGATCCCCAAGCGCCAGCGGATAGACCTCGTACTTGTCGTTGAACGCTGTCGGTTCCAGCACCCCCAACGGCAAATGCCGTGACACCAGCGGCAAACGCTCACCACTGCCGCGCAGCAGATAACCATCCGGCAGGCCGCCGTTCCACACCTCGACCACCTGGCGTTGGAAACTGATATTCAGCACGGTAGCGCAGCAGAACACACCGACCGGGAGAATGCGTTTGAGCTTGGCGTTGATCTCGCGCAGCACCTCGGCCAGCGAATAACCCTTAGCAGTCATGCCATAGAACACCTCGGCCAGCGGCATCGCGCCAATCGCTGCAGGCAAACCGTGGCCGGTGAAGTCGCCCAATAGCACATGCATACCGCCAGAAGGTTTAAACGCAGCCAGCAGCAGGTCGCCGTTGAACACCGCATAGGGCGATTGCAGATAACGGATATTCGGCGCATCCAGGCAGCCGGAATGGGTGACCTTGTCGAACACCGCCTTGGCTACCCGCTGCTCGGTGAGCAGGTGTTCGTTGTGCATGGCAATCAGGTCGCGCTGTTGCAGCACGGTGTCCTGCAAGCGGCGCAGGCGGTCCATGGCCTTGATCTTGGCTTCGAGAATGACCCGGTTATAGGGTTTGGCGAGAAAGTCGTCACCGCCAGCCTCCAGGCAGCGCACTAGGGCTTCGCCTTCAGTCAGGGAGGTGAGGAAGATGATCGGCACCAGCTCTTCGCCGGCCACCTGTTTGATCCGCCGCGCGGCCTCGAAGCCATCCATCAGCGGCATTAGGGCGTCCATCAGCACCAGCTGCGGACGCTCCTGCTCGAACAGGGCCACCGCCTCCAAACCATTACTAGCGGTCAGTACCCGGTGCCCCTGACGACTGACGATGGTCGACAGCAGCATACGATCAGCCGCGTTGTCCTCGGCGATCAGAATGGACAGACGCTCTGGCATGGCACGCGCCTCGATCAGGCGATTTTGAACAGCTGCTCGAAATTCGAGATAGCCAGAATCTTGCGTACATCCGGGTTGCAGTTGAGCAGCCGAATCTGCGCACTGTCGCCGCCTGCGTGATCACGCAGCAGCAACAGCATGCCGAGCGCCGAGCTGTCCAGGTAGGTGGTGTCCTTGAGGTCTACAACGTAGCGCTGTGGGGTGCTGTTGACGCGCTCGTAGGCATTGCGAAATTCCTGATGCGCACCGAAATCGAAGCGTCCCTGAATCAGAATGGTCAGCTCTTGCCCATCGGATGAGGGCAGCGAGGTGATGGCCATGAATTACTCCTATAAACGAAAAGACCAGGCCGCACGTTCAGGTGGACCAGACGCAGGTTATGCATGATCAAGATGTAGCATCGCAATGCCCATGCGGCAACTGTTTAGGCTGTGTTGATGTGTCGCATTCATTTTCAAGTAAACGGCAATTCGCGCTTAAGACTGCGAATCCCGGGCGGATATGCGCTGCGAGAGCTCATCGAGCAATTTCTGCTCGCGCTTGTCCTCAGCCAGTCGCGCTTCGTCCTGATAGCGTTTGACCAGTTTGCGCAAGCCTTCAAGGCGGGCGTAGCGCTGCTGCCAGACATCGCGCACTTTCTCCATATTGGCGCGGTGCCAGTCGACGCTGTTGCGCTGCTGGCCGATGGCGGTTTCCAGCTGGGTGAGAAAGCGCTGATAGTTCATCAGCCACTGCCCGGAGACGCCGCGCTGACCTTCGGTGATCCACTGCTGCTGATAATCGCCGCGGTAGCGTTCCAGATCCCCCAGCTGCACTTCGGCCTGGCGTAGCAAACCCTGGCAATGACCCAACTGCAAGGCCGCCTCGCGCTCGGCACGCTCGGCCATGTCGACCACCGGGGCCAGCCGCGCGGCGCGGCTTTG
This sequence comes from Pseudomonas sp., assembly GCA_044240245.1. Classification (GTDB taxonomy): domain Bacteria; phylum Pseudomonadota; class Gammaproteobacteria; order Pseudomonadales; family Pseudomonadaceae; genus Aquipseudomonas. The sequence continues at coordinate 5,408 of JBIHZW010000011.1, forward strand.
CGCCATGGCTTACGCGCCTGCTGCGGCGGGGTTGAAGGTAGCCGCCAGCTGCGCGCTGCTGCTTTCCAGGCTTTCGTTGTCCTGCAGGTTTTGCCGCAGGTACTTGACCATGGCCGGCTGGCGCGCAATGGCCAGGTCGGTGTCGGCATCGCCGCCTGGCACATAGGCACCGACGCTGATCAGGTCGCGACTCTGCTGATATCGCGACCACAGCTGCTTGAAGCGCTGCGCCAAGCGCATGTGTTCGGCGCTGACCACCTGCGGCATCACCCGGCTGATCGAGGCTTCGATATCGATGGCCGGGTAATGGCCCTCTTCGGCCAGTCGGCGCGACAGCACGATATGGCCGTCGAGCACACCACGGGCGGCGTCGGCGATCGGGTCCTGCTGGTCGTCACCTTCACTGAGCACGGTGTAGAAGGCGGTAATCGAGCCACCACCCTTCTCCGCATTGCCGGCACGCTCCACCAGCTTGGGCAGGCGGGCAAATACCGATGGCGGATAGCCCTTGGTTGCCGGTGGCTCGCCAATGGCCAGGGCAATCTCGCGCTGGGCCTGGGCGAAACGAGTCAGCGAATCCATCAGCAGCAGCACGTTCTTGCCTTTATCGCGGAAGTACTCGGCAATGCGCGTGCAATACATCGCCGCACGCAGGCGCATCAGCGGCGCATCATCGGCCGGCGAAGCCACCACCACCGAGCGCTTGAGACCCTCATGGCCGAGGATCTCGTCGATAAACTCCTTAACTTCGCGGCCCCGTTCACCGATCAGCCCGACCACGATAATGTCAGCCTCGGTAAAGCGCGTCATCATGCCGAGCAGCACCGACTTACCCACACCCGTACCGGCGAACAGGCCAAGGCGCTGACCACGGCCCACCGTCAACAGACCATTAATCGAACGGATGCCGACATCCAGCGGTTCGCTGATCGGGTGGCGGTTGAGCGGGTTAATCGCCGGGCCATCCATCGGCACCCAGTCTTCGGCTTTCATACCGCCTTTGCCATCGAGAGCGCGGCCGGTGCCATCGAGCACCCGGCCAAGCATCGACATGCCCATGGGCAAGCGCCCGGTATCCGGCAGCGGCACCACGCGGGCACCTGGAGCGATGCCGGCCAGGCTGCCGACCGGCATCAGGAAGATCTTGCCGTTGGAGAAACCCATCACCTCGGCTTCAACCTGCACCGGGTGATAGCTGTCGTCGTTGATTACCAGGCAGCGGCTGCCCAGAGCCGCGCGCAGGCCTTCGGCTTCCAGGGTCAGGCCGACCATGCGCAGCAAGCGGCCTTCCACCAACGGCTGAGTTGGCAGCGCCACGGCCTCGCTGTAACCGGCCAGGCGTTTGGCGAAACTCACTCGGTCAAGGCGCATCCGGGCTCGCCTGGCTATTCACCTGAGGCGCATCCAGGTCGGTATGCAGATCGGCTTCCAGCGGATGCGACGCCTGTTCGCGCTGTTGCTCGAACAACTGCTTGATCGCCTGATTCAGGCGGGTTTCCACGGTGGCATCGATACGGCTGAGTTCGCTTTCCACCCGGCAGCCGCCAGGCAGCAAGGAGGCGTCTTCGAGGATTCGCCAGCTTTCCTCGTGACGCTCACGCAGGGCCTTGATCATCTCGAAGTCTTGCGGATTAAGGTGAATGCGGATATTGCCGGTGCCCATCGGCAGCAGCTTGAGCGCCTCGCTGAGCACCTGACGAATCTGGCTGGAGTCGCTGACCAGCTCGCGCTGAATCACCTGGCGCACCATCTGCCCAAGCAGGCCGACCATAGCTTCTTCAAGCTGCTGATCCTGCCCGGCAATTGGCTCGAACAGCTGGGTCATCAACTGCTCCAGGCCAGCCAGTTTGGCGGCCAGGGCGATATCGGCTTCCTGCTTGGCTTTTAGCTGGCCGGCATGGAAGCCATCTTTCTCGCCGGTGGCAAAACCTTCGTTGTAGGCATCCTGGCGGATCGCCTCCAACTCATCCAACGTCAAGGGTTTGACGTCTTCCAGGGCCACCTCTTCGCTCTCGGCCTGTGCCTGCTCGCCCGCGTCAACAGGCTGCTCAGACGCCTGCTCTTCTTCCGCTGGCTCAGGTATTTCGACTTCCGGGTCGAAGCTGGGCAGTGCCCACACGTCAACGCCCTTGAGATCCTTGGCGCGAATCAGCTCGCTGGGCGGCTCTTTACTGGACATGCGTTAGACCATTTCCTCGCCGCCTTTGCCGCCCAGGACAATTTCCCCGGCTTCGGCCATACGCCTGGCGATGGTGAGGATTTCCTTCTGCGCGGTTTCCACGTCGCTGACGCGCACCGGGCCTTTGGCTTCCAGATCGTCGCGCAGCAGTTCGGCGGCACGTTTGGACATGTTCTTGAAGACCTTTTCCTTGATCGCTTCGTCGGCGCCCTTGAGCGCCAGCACCAGTACATCGGAGGACACTTCGCGCAACAGCGCCTGGATGCCACGGTCGTCGACGTCGGCAAGGTTGTCGAAGACGAACATCAGGTCTTCGATCTGGCTGGACAGGTCTTCGTCGACTTCGCGGATCGAATCCATCAGCTGGCCTTCGACCGAGCTGTCGAGGAAGTTCATGATATCCGCGGCGCGCTTGACCCCGCCGAGCGCGGCGCGGGTGGTGTTGGAGCTGCCGGAGAACTGCTTCTCGAGAATCAGGTTGAGTTCCTTGAGCGCCGCCGGTTGCACGGTGTTCAACGAGGACACGCGCAGAACGATATCCAGGCGCACCTTGTGGTCGAAGTGGCCAAGCACTTCGCCGGCCTGATCGGGGTCCAGATAAGCCACCACGATCGCTTGAATCTGCGGGTGCTCGTAGCGGATCACATCAGCTACGGCGCGCGGTTCCATCCACTTCAGGCTGTCCAGACCGCTGGTGCTGCCGCCAAGGAGGATACGATCGATCAGGTTGCCGGCTTTGTCTTCGCCCAACGCCTGAGTGAGCATTTTGCGGATATAACCGTCGGCACCGACGCCCACGCTGGTCTGATCGCCGACGATGTCGACGAACTCGCCCATCACCTGCTCGACCTGCTCGCGCTGCACGTTGCGCATGCCAGCCATGGCCACGCCGACCCGCTGCACTTCTTTCGGCCCGAGGTGCCGCAGCACCTGGGCCGCGTCGGTTTCGCCAAGCGACAGCAGCAGAATCGCGGCCTTGTCGACCTTGCTCATTTTAGGGGCGGTTCGATTCTCACTCATCGGCGTTAATCCACTCTTTCACAACCTGGGCTACGCGGCCTGGGTCTTCAGCAACCAGGCTCTTGATGGCGTTCAATTGTGCATCATACCCCTCACTCGGGCTCGGCAGGAGGATGCTTTGCGGGCCGCCCAGGCTCACGCGGTCCTCGGACAGATCACCGCCCAACGCGCCCATTTCGCCCAGTTCGACATCGCCATTACGGCCATCGCCATGGCCTTTGCCGCCGCCAGTGATGTTGTTCAGCACAGGGCGCAGCACACCGAAGACCAGTACCAGGATAAACAGCACGCCGAGCACTTGCTTGACCACATCCCAGAACCACGGCTGGGTGTAGAACGGAATTTCGATCATTTCCTCACCCAGCTCGGCAGAGAACGGCGTGTTGATCACACTGACGCTGTCGCCACGGCTGGCGTCGAAGCCCACGGAGTCCTGCACCAGGCGGGTAAAGCGCGCCAGATCATCGCTGCTCCATGGCACCCGAGTGGTTTCGCCGCTGGCCGCATCGACCTTGACCTGATCGTCTACCACCACCGCCACCGACAGCCGGCGCAGACGGCCCTGCTGCTGCTTGGTGTAGCTGATGGAACGGTCCAATTCGAAGTTACGCGTGGATTGCTCGCGCTTGTCGGCTGGATACGGCGCAAGCATGGCCAGGCCAGTGGCCGGGTCGATAATCTGCGCGCCATTGGCGTCCAGCAGTGGCTGGCCTGGAGCGACCGGGCCCGGCACGGCCGCAGCCCCGCCGGCTTGCTCAGGTGCGGCGGCCGCACCGGGTGGCTGATTGCTCAGCGCACCTGGCACGCCTTGCGGCGGCAGGCTGCTGCTGCGTTGTTCGTTAACCGACTGTTCGCTGCGCAGCGCCGGCTGATCGGGGTTGAACATTTCCGAGGTGGATTCCACCGCGCTGAAATCCACATCCGCCGATACTTCGGCCTTGTAGCGGCCCGAGCCCAGCACCGGCTGCAGAATATTGTGCACGCGTTGGGTAAACAGGCTTTCCATACGGCGGCTGTAGTCGAACTGCTTGCCGGCCATGGTCAGCTCGGACATTTCCTGAATATCCGAGAGCAGGTTGCCCTTCTGGTCGACCACGGTGACCTGGGCCTTGTCCATTTCCGGCACGCTGCTGGCGACCAGATTGACGATCGCCATCACCTGGCTCGGCTCCAGGCCACGCCCAGAATACAGCTCGACCAGCACCGAGGCGCTGGGCTTGCGCTCATCGCGCACAAATACCGAACTCTTCGGAATGGCCAGGTGTACGCGAGCGGCCTTGACGTTGTTCAGGCTGGAGACGGTACGTGCCAGCTCCCCTTCCAGGCCACGGCGGTAGCGAGTGGCTTCCATAAACTGGCTGGTGCCGAGGCCTTGCTCCTGATCGAGAATCTCGAAGCCGACGCTATTGTCGGTCGGCGCGACGCCAGCGGCAGCCAGACGCATGCGCGCACGGGCCAGGTCATCGGACTGGACCAGCAGTGCGCCGGAATTGGGTTCCACGGTGTATTTGATGTCGGCGGCGGACAGCGTCTCCATTACCTGGGACGCGTCCATGCCATCGAGGCTGCCATACAGCGGCTGATAATCCGGTTGCTGCGACCACAGCACCACGGCAAAACCGATGGCCACGCTGGCGGCCAGGCCAACCAGCAGACCGATCTGGCGCAACATCGACATATCGGCGAGATTTTCCAGAAAGGTCAGGCCGAACAGCGGTTTCTTCGGCTCATCACCACCGGTGGTGGCAGGTACGTTTGCAGCGACGGCTTCAGCCATGATTCAGCCCTACCCTTAAACCGGCATCTGCATAATGTCTTGATAAGCCTGAACCAGCTTGTTGCGCACCTGGGTCATGGCTTGGAAGGAGACGCTGGCTTTCTGCGACGCAATCATCACGTCCGTCAAATCCACGCCGCTGGTGCCCATTTCAAAGGCGGTTGCCAGCTTACTGGAGGCTTGCTGGGTTTCGTTGACCTTGCCCACCGCCTGCCCGAGCATCTCGGAAAAGCTCGGCGCACCGGGCTCCGGCGTGCTGGTGACAGGCTTCTGACGCGCCATAGCGTCGGCCTGCATGGAGCGCATCTCCAGCATCAAGCGATTGAATTCAACACCCTGGCTCATCACTACCTCCACTGGCCGCGGTTTTTTGACGCTTCGCGGCGTTTGCAGAGGTATTGCAACAAGGGTGCCAGATTATCGAGCTGGCTCTCGGCGCCTATTTACGCGCTTGCGAACGGATATACAGCGCCTCGACCTTCTCCCGCGCCCAGGGCGTTTTGCGCAAAAAGGTCAGGCTGGACTTAATGCTCGGGTCGCTCTTGAAACAGCGGATATCAATCCGCTCGGCCAGGCCGTCCCAGCCGTACTGGGCAACCAGGGCGGTGAGAATGGCTTCAAGGGTCACGCCATGCAGCGGGTTTTTCGGTGATTGAGTCATGCAGAACCTGTACGAACAGCTCGATTGAGGCAAACCCCGCCACCTTAGCCAAACCAGCGGCCAATCAAAAGCGCAGCGCGATGCCTGGAGTTTATTGCGGGCATAAAAAATGGCCGGAGCCATTTTTAACGTCGCGTAAAGACGCCGCCCGCTGGGTGCGACCTTATGACAGACAGGCCATAAAAAATTGTCTGGAACAATTTTTAACGTCGCGCAGCGACGGCCCGAAGGGTGGCGACCATGGATGGCCAGCCATAAAAAAGCCGGCCCACACCAAAGGTGTGGGCCGGCGAAGCACTATCGGGTCGCATGCACATCGCCGCGAAACAGGTCCGCGGGGCAACTGAGCGACCAGTCAGTTGCCAGGTATTTCAAACCATCAGGCCGACTGGTATTCCTTCTCGGCTTCGTCAAAGCGCTTGATCATGCTGGCCGAAGGGCCGCTGCCGATCTTGCTGAACACCAGAATGGCGATGGTGGCGAAGATAAAGCCCGGGATGATTTCGTACAGGCCCAGGTGGCCAAGGAAATTCTTCCACAGGATTACGGTCAGAGCACCAACCAGCATGCCGGCCAGAGCGCCGTTGCGGGTCATCTGTTTCCAGACCAGCGAGAGGATCACCACCGGACCAAACGCAGCACCGAAGCCTGCCCAAGCGTAGGACACCAGGCCCAGTACGCGGTTTTCCGGGTTGGCAGCCAGCATGATGGCAACGATGGCAATCAGCAGCACCATGCCACGGCCGACCCATACCAGCTCGGTCTGCGAAGCATCTTTACGCAGGAAGGCTTTGTAGAAGTCTTCAGTCAGGGCGCTGGAGCACACCAGCAACTGGCAGCTCAGGGTGCTCATGACCGCAGCCAGGATGGCGGACAACAGGATGCCGGCGATCCACGGGTTGAACAGCAGCTTGGCCAGTTCGATAAATACGCGCTCTGGGTTCTCGGTCACCGGGCCAGCAAGGTCCGGATTGGCGGAGAAGTAAGCGATACCGAAGAAGCCCACAGCTACGGCACCTGCCAGAGTTAGGATCATCCAGGTCATGGAGATACGACGGGCTGCCGGAATCGACTTCACCGAATCAGCGGCCATAAAGCGCGCGAGGATATGCGGCTGGCCGAAGTAGCCCAGACCCCAAGCCATCAGCGAGATCACGCCAACAAAAGTTGCGCCTTTGAGCATGTCGAAGCTGGTGGCATCTTTCAGCTCGATCGCCGCAAAGGTGGCATCGGCACCGCCAGTGGCAATCAACACCACGATCGGGGTGAGGATCAGGGCGAAGATCATCAGGGTGGCCTGCACGGTGTCAGTCCAGCTTACCGCCAGGAAACCACCGATAAAGGTGTAAGCGATGGTCGCCGCAGCACCGGCCCACAGCGCAGTCTCGTAGGACATGCCGAAGGTGCTTTCAAACAGGCGGGCACCGGCCACAACGCCCGAGGCGCAGTAGATGGTGAAGAACACCAGAATCACCAGCGCGGAGAAGATGCGCAGCACACGGCTGCTGTCTTCAAAGCGGTGGGTGAAGTAATCCGGCAGGGTCAGGGCGTTGCCGTTGTGCTCGGTCTGCACACGCAGACGGCCAGCCACGAACAACCAGTTCAGGTAAGCCCCCACAATCAGGCCGATAGCGATCCAGCCTTCGGACAGACCGGACAGGTATACCGCGCCCGGCAAGCCCATCAGCAGCCAGCCGCTCATGTCCGATGCGCCAGCCGACAAAGCGGTGACGAAACTGCCCAGGCTGCGACCGCCCAGGATGTAATCGGAAAGGTTCTTGGTGCGCATGTACGCGAACAGGCCAATCAGCACCATGAGCGCGATGTACACCACGAAGGTGACGAGCATCGGAGTATTTGCAGTCATTGGGGAGCTCCCCTCTTGATTGTTGTTATTCAAGCAACAGGGGATAGCCCCATTGCCAACGTGGCATTGCACGCCTGCCTATGCAGGTGAAGCCGGTTACCGCAACCGAGGCACAAAAGCCCCAATACAACAACGGGCGCATGCCGCAAGACAGTCGCCCGTGAAAATCCTTTTAAATGCCTGCCAGCGCTCTAACCCGGCCAGGCCCGGCGCGCACTCAACGTTCTGCTAAACGCTGCACACCGGAAAAACTCAGCATCACTCGCCACGGTCTGTATTAGGTCTAGCCCAACTGCACCGGCTTGCCGGAGCATCCTGTGGGCAGAAACCTGCGCACCGCGTAAACCGAGCACGGAATTTAGTGGCAGATGCATGACCGCTTCTTACAAAAAGCTCTGGAGTTTTTGCAAAAAACTCCAAGCAGGGAACTTCCTGCAAACAGCTGTTTAAAGCGCCAAGCCAGAAAATTCGGCCGCCACGGCCATCCATCGCTACTTATAGCGAGCGTGCAACGGCCATCTAGACTGCACCCATAAGCTGGAGGTGTGTGTTGCAGAGCGAAGCATCCGATTACTCAATCTACCGGCGCGTAGTCTCGCAGTTGATGCAGGGCGAAGAGCAATTGCCCAGCCTGCCGACCATCACCCTGGATATCCGCCGCGCCCTGGGTGACCCGAATATTTCCCTGAATGCCCTGGTGCGCCTGATCAGCCGTGACCCGGCCCTCAGCGCCCTGCTGATGAAACATGCCTCCAGCGCACTGTATCGCCACACCCTGCCGCCTAAAACCCTGCACGAAGTGATCAGCATGCTCGGCATGGCTGAAGTCGACCGCATTACCATGGTGCACAGCATCAAAAGCCTGTTCACCCTGCACAGCCCGGGGCATAAGCGACTATTTGTCGATGCCTGGGAGCGCCTGGTGATCAAGGCCAGCACCAGCGCCATGCTGGCCCGCCTGCTGGGCCATGTAACGGCTGAGCACGCGCTGCTGGCCAGCCTACTCAGTGAAGTGGGCACCCTGGCCGTGCTCTCGGCATTCCGAAGTGAAAGCGTCACGCCCTCCAGCGAGCTGTATTACAAACTGTGCCGCGAATACAGCAAATCGCTCGGCATCATCGTGCTGAAAAAATGGTCAGTGGATAACGAATATATCGAGATCATCCGCGACACCGGCAACTGGCAGCGCAGCCCAGGGCATAGCCTGCAATTGCTGGATCTGGTCAACCTGGCGCTCTACCACGCCATCAAGGAACGCACCCCAGACGCCGACCTGCCGCCCCTGCAGGAGCTGGCCGCCTACCAGAAGCTGATGCCGCCACAGGACTTTATCGGTGAGAACGGCGAACTCAGCCTGGTGATCAGCCACCGCGCCGATATTCTGGCGATAGCCCAGACCTTGCGTTAACGATCGATAACCTGCGCGCGCATGGGCGCAAGCCTCGCCAGTAGGCGATTCTGCGCCGGCATGGGCACGCCCTGTGCGCTCATTGCATCCTGGAGGTTTTCCACCAGAGCGTTGAAGTCGCTGGGGGTGAGGTTCTGGCCCTTGTGGCTTTCTTCCATGCTGTCGCCGGTGTAGGTGCACGGGCCGCCTGCTTCGACGCAGATCTGCTCCACCAGCTTGTCGCGCAGGCGCACGATGTCGATATTCTCGAAATGCCGAACGATGCGCGGGTCGGCGGCAATATTCAGCAGCATGCCTTCGACGATACGGGTAATCCCGGCCTGCTCACCCAGGTCACGGTATAGGCCGTCGTCTTTCGGCGGCTGCTGGGCACAGGCCGCCAGACTCAGGACAACCATCAGCAGCAGACTGCGCATGCCTAGAAACTCCCCTGTACGGACAGATAGACCCCGTCCTGATTATCCAGCGTGGCGATCTCCCCCAGGCGCGCATAGGCCAGCACCACGGCAAGGTTCTTGTTGGGGAAGTAACCGAGAAACAGATCAGCCCAGTCACTTTCGCCGGCAAAGCTTAAGTTGTCCGGTTTCTCGCGGTACTCCACGCCGAGCGCCCACCGCGGGTTGAACAGCACGGCGGCGGAACCTTCCTTGAGCACCGAGTGACGATCACGGCGGTCGCCACCAAAACCCAGCAGCCCCAGCTCGTTGGCCCGGCTGTAACGCAGGCCGCCGTTAAGCAGCAGGTTGTAGCCAAAGGCGCCGCCGAGGATCAGCCGGCTAGCAGTTATATAGCCTTCGGTGTCTTCACTGCGCTGCGCGCCTACCAGGCTGGGAATCAGGAAATCCTTCTGGCGTTTGTGCTGAATACCCAATGACACCTGCGGCAGCTGGTCATAAATCAGATCGCCAAACAGACGCACCTTGAGGCCGAAAACATCCTGGCTCAGGCTGTTTTCCGGCAGGCTCAGGTTGCGCGCCAAGTTGCCCAGATCAAAGCGCTGACGGGCGTAAGACAGCTCGATGCGGTTATCGAAGGCTACGCCAACACCAGCCACATCCAGGCGGTAATCGCCGGTTTCAACCCGCGTGGCAAATACATCCGCGCCCCACTCACCGCGCTCGCCATAACCGGAAAGCACCGCCCAGGGCGTAATCCCGCCACCTGCCGCACCTTCAATGCTGCTGGCGCCACCCGTGGCCAGCAAGCGGCCGTCGGCCCAGGCCAGGTTGGCCAGCAGGCCGAACAACAGGGCAATGCAGCGAGGCAGTTGGCTCATGGTCAATGCACCAGGGTCGAGGAGGCATGGCTGTATTGCGCCATCCAGGTTTCAAAGGCTTTCGCCGCCAACGGCCGACTGATCAGGTAGCCCTGGGCGATATCGCACTGCCAGCGGCCGAGCAGTTGCAGGCTGCGCTCGAATTCGACGCCCTCGGCCACGACCTTAAGGCCCAGACTGTGGCTCATCTCGATGGTCGAACGCACGATCACCGAGTCCTCGCTGGCATCGTCCAGGTCGCGGATAAACGACTGGTCGATTTTCAGCTCCTGCACCGGCATGCGCTTGAGTTGCGTAAGGGATGAGTAGCCCGTGCCAAAGTCGTCCACCGACAGGCTGATGCCGCACGCCCGCAGACCATGCAGCACCTGCAGGGCGAGTTCGGGGTTAAGCATCACCCCGCTCTCGGTGATTTCAAAAATCAGCTGCTCTGCCGGGATCTGGTACTCGGCCAACAGTTTGCTGACCCGCACCGGCAACTGTGGATCGATCAGATCTTCGGTGGATATATTCAGCGACACCTGCACGCGCAGGCCGCGCCCGGCCCACTCGCGCAACTGGCGCATGACTTCCTCGATCACCCAGGCGGTCAACAGCTGAATGCTGCCGGTACGCTCGGCCAGCGGGATAAACTCGCCCGGCGAGACCATGCCCAGCACCGGATGCTGCCAGCGCAGCAAGGCTTCGGCCTGGCGTACCTGGCCAGCGGCAATGTCCAGTTTCGGCTGGTAGTGCAGCAACAGCTCGGCCTTGCTCGGCGCATGTCGTAGATCGCGGATCAGGCGAATCTGCCGCTGCTGGGCATCATCACGGCCACGCTGGTAGACCTGCAGATGGCTGGCCATGCCGGCGGCATCCTGCATGGCGATGCTCGCCCGGCGCAGCAACTCTTCCGGGGCGTTGCCATCGACCGGGTAGCTGGCAATGCCGATGCGGCAATCCAGGGCGAAATCATGGGTGGCGACGCGCAACGGTTTGAGCAGCAACTGCTGCACCTTGTCGGCGATGCCCACGGCGCTGTCGCTGTCGGTGTTTTCCAGCAGCAGGAGAAACTCATCGCCAATAATCCGCGCCACGCTATCGCCGGGGCGCAGAATCGCCTGCAGGCGTCGACTCAGCTGCTGCAACGCCAGGTCGCCGCCCTCCGCACCCAGGCTTTCATTAACCGCACGAAAATTCGCCACGCCCAGATAGAGCAACGCCGTCGGCCGCTCCGCCGTAATCGCGCTACCCAGACGCTCCAGCGCCAGGGTGCGGTTGGGCAAGCCGGTCAGCGCATCATGCAACGCGTTATGCGCCAGCTGCCGCTCACGCTCGGCAATGCCTTGCTGCATGGCCTTGAAGGCGGTGGCCAAACGCCCTAGCTCATCACCACGCTGCAGGTCCAGGCTGGCTTGATAATCGCCCTGGCGCACTCGCTCAGCGACGGCCGCCAATTGCTGCACTGGCTGCGACACCGAACGCGCCAGCAGCAAGGCGCCACCCAATGAGGCGGTCAGCGCCACCAGAGCAATCAGCAGAATATTTTGATCAAGCGGCGCAAACGCCTGCTGCGCCTGACTCAGGGATTTGTGCAGTAGCGCGCGCACCTCAAAGCCATCGCCGCTGGCCAGCACCAGGGTCTGATTGAGGTAAGACTCGGCACCGATCAGGCTCACTGCATCATCCGCTAGCTCAGCCATGCTGCCTTGCAGTTGCTCACGCTGCGCCGGCTGCAGGGTGCTGATCCAGATATCAGCCACGCCGTCCTGGGTCGCCAGTAGAGTCAGGTCTAGGTGAGTCAGCTCGCGCAATTCGGCGGCAAATACATCATCAACCTGAAAGCCCATCATCACCCGGGCAATTGGCAACGGCGCGGTGACAGTGGCTTGCACCAGCAGGTAGATCTTGTCGGCAATCGGCATCAGGAATATCTGCACGCCCTCGCGCTGGCGCTGCATCACCTGGGCACTGAGGCGCTGGGCGGTTTCGCCGCTGATCTGCCGATCACTGCTGACCTCCAGATTGCCATCCAGGCCCAGCATCATTACCGCGCTGGCGTTGATCCGTGCACCGTGGTTGGTCAGGGCCGAGCGAATGGTCTCTGTGTCGCCACTGGCCACGGCATCCTTGAAGCCAAAATCGGCGGCCAGCACCTGCACCGCATCGTGCAATTGACGGCCGCGTACTTCGAGCAACTGCTGAAACACCAGGCTGCCCACATCCAGCTGCTCACGGGCCTGGCTGCGTACGGCGGCGTTGGTGGCGGTCTGCACGGCAGCATAGAGCGCGCCGATCACCACCAACAGCAGCAATACCAGTACGCCGGCGATGCGCGCCTGAAAACTATTGCGCAGCATCGCGAGCCTTCTTGAATGCATCACCAAAGGCGCTGGCCGGCGCACTCGGCGCTGCCTGGGTGGCAGGCGCCTGCATGACCAGGGTAAAGCGCTGCTGGCTGCCAGCCTCGGTCAGCTGCAGCTGGCCGGCAGCCTGCGGCAACATATTCGGCGCTTGCGGGTGCCACAGGCTGACCGTGTAAGCCCCTGCCGGCAGTTGCTCCAGATTCAGCTTGCCCTGCGCATCACTGACGGCGAACCAGGGGTCGTCGGTGACATAGACATAACCCACCATCCAGTCATGGATATTGCAGCCAAGCACCACCACACCGGGCTTGTCGAACAGCACAGGTTCGCTCGGCGTGCCTTGATACAGGCGTAGTTCAAAGCGTTTGGCGAGGGAGAACGAATAAACGTGATGGCGAATGTTGTCGCTATTGGGGAACGACACCGAGGTGCCGCTGCGCACGGCCAACACATTTGGCGCAAATTGTTGTGAGCGCTGATCCATCACCGCAGCAGCAGGTGCAACCTCAGGTGCAACCTCAGGTGCAACCGCGCTGCGCAAACTGAGCACGGCATTGACCAAGGGTTGACCTTGGCTATCCACCAACTCGACTTGCAGGCTGGCGGCGTGCAAAGGCGTACTGAGCAGCAATATGCCGATCAGTGAAAACGCGAACAATGGGTGCAGGTGCTTGCTCATCAAGACTACTCGTACGCTAGGGGCACACTTGACTATGAACAGCATCCTTGCCCGGGCACAGTAAATGTCTCTGTGCGCCACAGCTTAGTCGGCAGCGTGAAGAAGTTCACGTTTCGTCGGCGGTCGCTGCCTGATAAGCGCCGCCACACAAGGCGGTCAGCGAACGTTTATTCGGCGCTGCGCAGGCGTTTCGGCGTCAGGCCAAGGTAGCGGCGCATGGCGGTGGTCAGCGCGCTCTGGCTGGAAAAGCCACACTCCTCCGCGATGCGGATCAGTGGCATACCGCTCTCGCGCAACAGCCGCACGGCGCGATCCAGGCGGGTTTTCAGCAGGTACTGGTGCGGCGTCAGGCCGACGCTGTCCTTGAACTGTGCATGGAAATGACTAGGGCTCAGGCAAGCCACCTGCGCCAACTCGGCCACGCTGATGCGCCTCGCCAGGTGCTCGACGATATAGCTGTCGATCCTTTCCAGATTCAGCGCCCCCATAGGCCGCACATGGGGCTCGCCGAACAGGCGCAGGTGCAAGGCGCGCAGCAGCACACCACCGAGCGCACGGGGCAGCAGCGGATCAGAGCCGTAACGCTCAAGCTCAGCGCCGGCATAGCTCAGCAGGTTCTGGAAATCGGCATCCAGTTGCGGGTAACGCGGAGTTTCGAACAGGCGGGTCAGCAGTTGCAGGTCTTCGCTGGAGGTGCCCTGCTCATCCAGATCGATGATCAGCATGCGGTTATCGCCCATACCAGCGAACTGGTGATCGGCATCCCCCGGCACCAGGCAGGCGCGCATGCGGCAAACCTCACCACCGCGACCGTTGACCTCAAACTCAGCGCGCCCAGCCAGCGACAACACCAGTTGATGATGGTCGTGGGTGTGTTCGTGGGCTTGGTCATCAAGACGCATCAAACGCGCGTTGAACATGAAAAGTGCAACCCTGGAAAGCAGAGGTGCAACTTTAACCTTTTGCCCGGTAAAACTGCAGCCTGCACGACAAATGGGCAGCAGCCGCACCAAAAACTGCCAAAGACATTAAAAGCGCCCAAATACGGGGCGAATTATCAGCGTACAAACGACGAAAACCACCTAAACCCGTGGCTTTGCGGTGCCTGGCAAGGGATTTGCTCGGATAGCACGCCCCTTGCGCAACGTTCGGGTTCAGGAAACCAGCTTATGGCTCTCAGCATTGCTCTCGCTCTGGCATTGGCGCTGTTACTCGCCGGCCACTTCCTCAGCCAGCTCGCCGGCAAACGCCATCAGCAGCATCTCAATGAGCTGCAAGCTGAACTGCTGCAACGCGCGATTGATCTGCTGCAAACCCTGCAGAAACACCGCGGCCTGGGCGCCCAACAAGACCTGCTCAGCACCAGCCAGCGCAATGCCCTGGCCCGCCAGCTTGATCAACTCTGGCTGAACTGGCCGGGCGCGAGCCTGGGGTTTGCACCACTACAGCAGGACTGGCCACGTCTGCGGCGCAACCCGGCGGACTTTGCCGCACATTGCCAGGTTATCGACGGCTTGCTGGAGGTTATCGCCACACTCGAAACCCGCCTGTGCCAGGCCGGCAACTCGCAAGTAGAGGGCATCGCCCAGGCCTGCCATGGCCTGGAAAACCTTGCGCGCCTGCGCGGCCTGAGCGTACGTGCGGCCAACTACAGCCAATGCCCGCAAGGCCTGAAAACACAGATTCAGCAGCTCTGCCTGGAGTTGGAGCAATCACCTGCCGACGCGCCCTTACAGCAAGTGCTACAGCGCCTGGAGCAGGAGATGATCGACAGCCGCGAAGTACGCCTGGCACCCCACGAGTGCTTTGCCCTGCTCACGCCCCTGATCGACGATTACGCCCAGCGCTTGCGTGCGCCACTGCAGGCGGCGTTCACAGCCCGGGCTCCCGCAGAGCAGCCCTAGCGGCTATGCTGGCAGCCTCGACTTTCGCCAGGAGCTCACCATGCTTGCCCCCCGCCTGACAGTGGCACTCAGCCTTGCACTGCTCGCCGCCTGCGCGCAAAAGCCCAGCAACGTGACCCTGGAGCAGAACCAGCAGAGCAAATGCCCGCTGTCGCTGCATGTCGGCCAGCAATTCAACCTGCGCCTGCCCAGCAACCCCACCACCGGTTTTCGCTGGCTGCTGCGTGACTCCGCCCCCCAGGTGCTGCAAAGCCTCGGCCCCGAGGTCTACAGCAACCCGGAAGACGCCGGTCTGGTCGGCAGCGCCGGGGTTTCCACCTGGCGCTTCGAGGTCATCAAAGCTGGCGAAGGCCAATTGGCCCTGACCTACGAGCGCCCCTGGGAAGTAGGCGTAGTGCCCGCCCAGCGCTTCAACTGCACGATCAAGGCTCGCTAGCACTGGCGCGAAATGCTGACCTGAGTGGCACCCACGGCGTGGCCAGTTAATCCGCGACACGCCATAGTGCTGGCCTTTCGAGCATCAAGGACTAAGGCCATGCGTTATCTGCTGCTGGGTTTGCTGGGCGCTGCGGTATTTCTCTATGCACGGCTCAGTGGCCTGAGCGAGCTGGGCCTGCTCAGCAAAGGCATTCCAGTGATTGCCCTGCTGCTATGGCTGAGAACTGCACCGAGCGGTCTGTATCGATGCTGGATCAGCCTCGGCCTGCTCTGCTCACTGACGGGCGATATCCTGCTCGACTGGCCGGGTGATCTGTTCGTCTTCGGCCTCGGCGCATTTCTGCTCGCTCACCTGGCTTACCTGCGCGCCTACCTGAGCGACTGTAAACAACCCGAGTGGCTCGCCCTGCTGCTCGCCCTGACCACGGGCGGAACGATGTTCGCCATACTCGCCAGCGCCAACCTGGGCCCGTTACTGATCCCCGTGGCCTGTTACGCATTGGCGATAAGCGCCATGCTCTGGCGCGCCCTCGCCCGCCTCGGTCAACCGGGTCTGCCCAGCATCTCAACGCGCCTGGCCGCCGGTGGCGCCGCGCTGTTTGTGCTCTCCGACAGCCTGATCGGCATCAACCGCTTTGTCGCCCCCTTCGATGCCGCTCCGCTGGCGATCATGCTTACCTACTGGCTCGGACAATGGGCTATCGCCGCATCGGCATTCAACCGCTCACAAAACGCTTAAGGTTATTTTTAGGTCGGCATCCCCCCAATAAATCGACTATAGGAAGTAGACAAAAATAATTTAGGGGAAACAGCATGGCGGTTACCGGGCGGGTATTTGGCCTTTTCCTGCTGCTGGCAGGGCTCTACGGTTGCAGCAGCCTGCTGCCCAGCGAGCGCGCTGAAGCGCAATCACCCTTCGATGACTACTTGGACGCGGAGATTCGCTATGCCAAGGTAGTTCCCGGCGTCACCAGCCGCTCCGAGCTGTTCGCCCTTGGCTTCGACCCGCTGGCCGAAGGCAACGGCAAGATGCTGTCGTTTATCGATATCCGCCTGATGTTTGTACAACCCAACGTGCCCATCACCTATCTGCCCGACGGCCTGGTGCAGTGTCTGCAAGCCAAAGACCGTTGCATCGGCTATTCCTTTGAGTTCAACAAAACCGACACCCAACGCGTTGGCAACTTCTGGGCCGATGTGCTGAATTTCCGCAAGAAGCGCGAACTGCAAGGCTGGGCATTTCGCGCGGTGTTCGTGCTGGTGGATGATCAACTGGTCCACAAGGTCACTAACGGCGAACCGAACATCCGCCGCCTCGAAGTTAAACGCAACCCATTGGGACCACTGCAAGGCGCTGGCGAATTCTTTTCCGACCAGTTGAAGTAATCGCGGTTTGGTTGCGCGCCGTACTTGGCTAAAATGCCCGGCTTTATCGATCAGTGCGCAGCCAACGTGAGCAAACAGCCCGACCGTCTTTTCGCCCAACCCCTGGCCCAGGTGCCGGACTTCGTGTTCAACGAGGATGTGGTGCGGGTCTTCCCCGATATGATCAAGCGCTCGGTGCCGGGCTACCCGACCATTGTCGAGAATATCGGCGTGCTCGCAGGCCAGTTTGCTCAGCCGCATAGCGTGCTCTATGACCTAGGCAGCTCCCTCGGCGCAGTAACTCAGGCGTTGCGCCGGCATGTGCAGATCGAAGACTGCCGAGTGATCGCGGTGGACAACTCCAGCGCCATGGTCGAGCGCTGCCGCGAGTACCTGCATGCGCAAGATTCGATGTTTCAGGAATTACTCCCGGTTGAAGTGATCGAGGCCGATATTCTCAGCCTGGAGTTTCAGCCAACTTCTCTGGTGGCGCTGAATTTCACCCTGCAATTTATCCAGCCTGAACAACGCCTCGAACTGCTGACGCGGATTCGCCAAGCCCTGCTGCCCGGCGGCGCGCTGATTCTCTCGGAAAAACTGCAGTTTGAAGACGCCGAACAGCACGCTCTGCTGGGTGAGCTGCATATCGCCTTCAAGCGGGCCAATGGCTACAGCGAGCTGGAAATCGCCCAGAAGCGCAGCGCCATCGAAAAAGTCATGCTGCCCGACAGCCTGGAGCAGCACCGCGAACGCCTGCTTGCAGCAGGTTTCAGCCAGGTGGTGCCGTGGTTCCAGTGCCTTAACTTCGCCTCCTTGATTGCCCTGCCATGATCAGCCGCCTCGACCTCGATGCCCTGCAAGCTGCGCTTGCCGGCACCCCACTGCAAGACTGGGCAGCCGACCTGCCCGGCCAGATCGACGCCAAACTGGCGGTCGGCCATGGCGACCTGCCGCGCTGGTACGGCGCGGTACAGGCACTGCCGGAGCTGAACGTCGAACAGTTGGAGCTGCTGCACAGTTTCACTTTTAACGGCCACTGCGATGAACCTACCCGCACCGCGCTGAAAACCGCCTTGCAGGGCCTGATCCCCTGGCGCAAGGGACCGTTTCATCTGTTTGACGTACACGTCGACACCGAATGGCGCTCGGATTGGAAGTGGCAACGAGTTGCGCCCTACCTTGAACTCAAGGGCAAGCGCGTACTGGATGTCGGTTGCGGTAACGGCTACTACATGTGGCGCATGCTCGGTGCCGGCGCAGACAGTGTGGTGGGCATCGACCCCAATTGGTTGTTCCTCTGCCAATTTCTGGCGATGAAGAATTACCTGCCGGATCTGCCCGCGTGGCACCTGCCGCTGGCCTTCGAAGAGTTGCCAGGCAAGCTGCAGGGCTTCGACACAGTGTTCTCCATGGGCGTGCTGTACCACCGCCGCTCACCTATTGATCACTTGATCGATCTCAAGGACTGCCTGGTCAAGGACGGCGAACTGGTGCTGGAAACCCTGGTGGTAGAAGGCGATGCGCAGCAGGTGCTGGTACCCGAAGACCGCTACGCGCAGATGCGCAACGTCTGGTTCCTGCCCTCGGTGCCGGCGCTGGAACTCTGGCTGCGCCGCGCCGGTTTTGTCGATGTGCGTTGCGTGGATGTCAGCACCACCAGCGTGGACGAACAGCGCTCGACCGAGTGGATGCGCTTCCAGTCGCTGCCCGAATTTCTCGACCCAGCCGACCATAGCCGCACCGTCGAAGGTCTGCCGGCGCCGAGCCGCGCGGTTTTGATCGCGCGTAAGCCCTAGCGCAAAGCGCCCCATCGCCAACGATGGGGCCACACGGTGAAGGTCAGCCGCGGTTGGCTGCCGCGATGATCAACTGTTTCATCTCCACCACCGCCTGCTTGAAGCCGACAAACAGCGCGTGCGCCACCAGGGCGTGGCCGATATTCAACTCGTTGATCCCAGCAATCGCCGCCACCGGCTCGACGTTGTGATAGTGCAAGCCGTGGCCGGCATTGACGATCAGGCCGTGCTGCAGGCCGCAGGCCACACCGTCGCGAATCCGCGCCAGTTCGCGCGCCGCCTCTTCCGGGGTATGCGCATCGGCATAACGGCCGGTGTGCAGTTCGATCGCCGGCGCGCCGACACGCTTGGACGCCTCGATCTGCTGCGGATCCGGGTCGATAAACAGCGACACCTCACAGCCAATCTTGCTTAGGCGCTCGACCGCGGCGCGAATCCGCGCCTCCTGCCCTGCCACGTCCAGACCACCTTCAGTAGTAAGCTCCTGGCGAGTTTCCGGTACCAGACAGACGTGCTCGGGGCGAATGCTTTCGGCGAAGGCAAGCATTTCCTCGGTGACGCCCATCTCGAAGTTCATCCGCGTCTGCATGACCTCCTTGAGCAGGCGCACATCGCGTTCCTGAATATGTCGGCGGTCTTCACGCAGGTGCACGGTGATGCCATCGGCACCGGCTTCCTCGGCATCCAACGCGGCCTTGACCGGGTCCGGATAACGGGTGCCACGGGCCTGCCGCAGGGTGGCCACATGGTCGATGTTTACACCCAGCAGAATACGATTGGCATCAGTCACGGCTTGGCTCCTTGAGCGTCATAAATAGTTCGCGGCTGACCAGCGGTCGGCCACCTAAATGGGGGGCTAAGGCCTGGCGCATCAAGCGTTTGGCGGCGGCCAGGGCACCGGGCGCAGTCCAGTCCGCTTCGGCCATGGCCAACAACTCGGCCCCTTGAAAAGCTCCTGGTTGCAATTGGCCAATCGGCACCAACCCGGTTTCGGTATGCAGGCGATACAAGCCATCCGGGGCTATGGGTTGGCCTTCGCTGTCCAGATCCAGGGCGAAACCATAGCCCAGCTCATTGAGCAGGCGCCATTCAAAAGAGCGCAATAAAGGCTCCAAGGCACGGCCTTCGGCCAGCGCCAGCACAGTCATGGCGTAATGCTCGAAGACGGCGGGATGGGGATCTTCGGCGGGCAGCAGGCGAATCAGCAGCTCGTTGAGGTACAGGCCGCTAAACAGCGCCTCGCCCACCAGCAGATTGGGGATACCAGCAGGATCGAGGCGGCCGACATTCTTCAGCTCACCACGCCCGCGAAACTCGGCTTCCAGCGGAATGAAGGGCCGTGCAAGGCTGCCGGCCTTGCCCCGTGCGCCACGCAATACCGCACGCAGGCGGCCCTGCGGGGTGAGAAAGTCCACCAGCGCGCTGCTTTCACGATAAGCGCGGCTGTGCAAAACATAGGCGGGCTGGCCAAGGGCAAGCATGGGGCTTACTCACAAAAGCGGGCGCAGGGGCGCGCCCGCGGCGACTCAGATGTTGTCGTAACCCAGGGAGCGCAAGGCGCGCTCATCATCCGACCAGCCACTTTTAACCTTGACCCAGAGGTTGAGCATGATTTTGGAATCGAACATCACTTCCATATCCTTGCGCGCTTCCTGGCCAATGCGTTTGATCCGCTCACCTTTGTCGCCAATGATGATTTTCTTCTGGCCATCACGTTCCACCAGAATCAACGCATGGATATGCAGGATGCGCCCATCGCGCTTGAACTCCTCAATTTCCACAGTGATCT
>JBIHZW010000147.1:0-8568 GCA_044240245.1 Pseudomonas sp.
CGTGCATTCGCTGAAGATTGAGGGCCGCACCAAGTCCCACTACTACGTGGCGCGCACCGCTCAGGTGTACCGCAAGGCCATCGATGATGCGGTGGCTGGTAAACCCTTCGACAAATCCCTGATGACGACCCTGGAGTCCCTGGCCCATCGTGGCTACACCGAGGGTTTTCTGCGTCGTCATGTGCACGATGAATATCAGAACTATCAGCGTGGCAGTTCGGTATCCGAACAGCAGCAGTTTGTCGGTGAGCTGACCGGCGAGCGCCGTGGTGAACTGGCTGAAGTGCGGGTAAAGAACCGCTTTGCCGTCGGCGATGGCCTGGAGCTGATGACGCCTCAGGGCAACCTGCGCTTTACCCTCGATCAGCTGGAAAACAGCAAGGGCCAGGCCGTAGCAGTCGCGCCCGGCGACGGCCATGTGCTGTACCTGCCGGTGCCGCCCGAGGTGCAGCTGGAATATGGCCTACTGATGCGCGATCTGTAGGCGCTGCTCTTACATCGAATGCGCGCGCTGGCGGCGGCGACTGTTTAGTTTCTGCAGCAGCGCCGGCAGGTTGTCGAGGTGCTGCTGGCGCGCCTTGCTGAACAGAATCAGCGCCAGCTCTGCAGTCACTAGCGCATCGGCGCTGGCGTGGTGGCGTTGTTGCACTTGCAGACCGAAATGCTGCGTCCAGTCGTCTAGCCCTGCATGGGGCAGTTTGGCCTTGGGGCAGACCAGCGGGGCGATTTCGGCGACATCAAAGAAGGCATGCTGCAAGCGGTAGCCCAGGCTCTGCTTGAGGGCGCGAGCGAGCATGCGCTGGTCGAACTCGGCGTGGAAGGCCAGCAGCGGGCTGTCGCCGACAAACTCCATAAAGCTCAGCAGGGCTTCGGCCGGGTCCTCGCCATTGGCGATCTCGTTGGGTGCGATGCCGTGGATCAGGGTGCTGGCGCTGGCCTGATGGCCGTCGCGCTGCAGGGTGCATTCGAATTGCTGGCTGAGGTCGATGGCGCCGTTTTCGATCACCACTGCGCCGATCGACAGCACCTGATCGCGGCGCATATTCAGCCCGCTGGTTTCCAGGTCAAGGATGACAAAGCGCTGCTGCTGCAGCGGACGCTCATCCAATGCGCAGGGTTCGGCCAGTTTGCAGCGCCGCTCCAGCTGCAGTTGAGTCAGCGCCGGGCCACGCCCGCTAAACCAGGTGAACTTGCTCATAGTTGGTACCTCACAGCCAGGCTGCTCTGCAGCCGCTGCGCCTGGCGGAAAGATTCACGCAGGATGCGCCGGTCGAGGTGGTTGAGGTTATCGGGATCGACGCGGTTGGAATAGGCTTGGCCATTGCGTGCCTGCAGCTGGTGCTGCTGCATGCGCGCCTGCTGAATGTAGTGGTAGGCCTCTTCATAGGCCGCGCCATCCTGGGCTTCGATCACCCCTTGCTTAATCAGCGCGCGCAGGCGCTCCAGGGTGTTGCAGGCGTCCACGCCATGGGCCAGCGCGAGCAGGCGGGCGCCGTCGACAAAGGGCGTCAGGCCCTGCACCTTGAGGTCCAGGGTGTCCTTTTCGGCACCTGTGCGGGCCACTACGAAATCGCGAAACATGCCAACCGGTGGGCGCTGGCGCAGGGCATTTTCCGCCAGCATGCGTTGAAACAGGCTATTGCTGGCTACCTGCTGCAGCAGGCCCTGGCGCAGCTGCTCGCAACCCTCGGTTTCTCCCCACACCGCGCGCAGGTCGAAATAGATGCTCGAAGCCAGCAGATTCTCCGGGGTGGCTTCCTGCACAAAGCTGCTGAAACGGCGTGACCACTCCTGGCGTGACAGGCACAGCTCGGGGTTGCCGGCCATGATATTGCCCTTGCACAGGGTAAAGTCGCACTGCGCCAGGCGCAGGTTGATTTCATGGGCCAGCGGCAGCAGACGGCCACGAATGGTGGCTGCCTCGGCTGCATCGGCGGCTTCGAAGAGAATGCCGTTGTCCTGATCGGTGTGCAGGGTCTGCTCGCTGCGCCCTTCGCTGCCGAATACCAGCCAGGTGAACGGCACGCCCGGGTCGCCCAAGTCTTCCAACGTCAGCTCGATCACCCGGCAGACAGTGTGATCGTTGAGCAGGGTGATCAGCTGGGTGATCTGCGTCGAGCTGGCGCCATGGGCGAGCATGCTGTCGACCAGTTGGCGCACATCGCTGCGCAGCGCCGCCAGGGTTTCCACCCGACCGGCGTGGCGAATGGTGCGCGCCAGATGCACCAGATCGACCCGCTGCAGGCTGAACAGATCACGCTCGGAAATCACCCCGCACAGCTGGCCATGCTCAACCAGGCAGACGTGGGCAATATGCCGCTCGGTCATGGCCATCGCCGCATCGAAGGCACTGGCATCTGGCGGCAGGTGGAAGGGCGAT
The DNA here is from genome assembly GCA_044240245.1 of Pseudomonas sp. GTDB lineage: Bacteria > Pseudomonadota > Gammaproteobacteria > Pseudomonadales > Pseudomonadaceae > Aquipseudomonas. The sequence goes on from JBIHZW010000147.1 coordinate 2,381, forward strand.
TGGGTCATCAGACGGTCGATGGGCTGGGTCAGGTCGACGCCATCGGCCACCACGCGGCGCAGGTCGCGCAGGGTGAAGATGCCCAGCGGTTTCAGTTTGGGATCCGCGATCACAATGCTGCCGACCTGCTGCTCGTGCATCAGCTTGACCGCATCGCGCAGCGGCATGTCGGGGGCGCAACTGATCGGGTTGCGCATGGCCAACTGGCCAAGGCGGGTGTCGAGCGAATACTGCGCGCCGAGGGTTTCCACCGCGCGCATCTGCACCTGCTGGTTAACCTGGTCGAGTAGGCTGCTGACCCCGCGCAGGGCAAAGTCGCGCAGCGGGTTGGACAGCGAGAACAGCTTGATAAAAGCCGGCTTGTTCAGCAGCAGGCAGAAGGTGTCTTCGGCGGCCAGGTGTTCGGTGCGCGTGGCACGTTCGCCGATCAGTGCGGCCAGCGGGAAGCATTCGCCGGTGGTGATCTCGAAGGTGGTTTCCGTGCCGCGTCGCGCCGAATGCGGGCGCTCGCCATGCACGCGGCCCTGTTTGACGATAAAGAAGTGCTCAACCGGGCCGTCGGTCGGCTTGATGATGGTTTCACCTTCGCCATAGAAACGCAGCTGACAGTTCTCCACCAGATATGCCAGGTGCGCGGTATCCATCTGGTTGAACGGCGGGAATTTCTGCAGAAAGGCCATGGTGCCATGGATGTTCTGCAGCACCGCCGTCTTGCCTGCCTGGGCGATTGCGTCCGCTGTGCTCATGGGCCGCCTCGGGAATTATCTGTATGGCTATGGTCGGCCGCCCCTGTCGAATCGGCCATTGGACATAAGTCTAGGCAGACGGCCGGGTGCACCAGGATATGGCCGGATTTGCTGGGTTAACGCCGCGGACTTGCCTGGATCTGCCGTTAAATCGCGTATTTGCACGCGGTTGCCCTGGATGGGTGCGACTAAAGCCCGGGCCTGCACTAAAGTGAAGTGCACATGACAACGGGAGGCACGCATGCGCGCGGTAATCGCCCTGGTCTGGTGTTTGAGTGGCGGCGCCCTGGCCTCCGAGCCGATGCAGGCAGCTCTGGCCGAGCTGCAGCCCAGCTCGTTGAGCCGCAGCGCTCAGCAGGCCGAATTGCAGTGGTTTGTCGATGCCGCCAAGCCTTATCAGAATGTGCAGATACGGGTGATCGCCGAGCGCATCGCCACCCATTGGTATGAGGCCAATGTGCTGGCGCCGTTGTTTAGCCAGCTCACCGGCATCCGCGTGATCCACGAAATCAGCGGCGAAGATGACGTGGTCAACAAGCTGCGCGCCCAGCAGCAGACCGGTCTGCCGCTGTACGACGCCTATATCAGCGACAGCGACCTGCTCGGCCAGCACTTTCGCGATGCACAGGTGCTGGTGCTGTCTGACTTTATGCGCGGTGAGGGTGCGGCGGTGACCCTGCCCAGTCTTGATCTGGACGACTTTATCGGCCTGCCCTTCGTTACCGCGCCGGACGGCAAGCTCTACCAGTTGCCTGACCAGCAGTTCGCCAACCTCTACTGGTACCGCCAGGACTGGTTCGCTCGGCCCGAATTGCGCAAGGCCTTCCGCGAACGCTATGGCTATGAGCTGGACGTGCCGCAGAACTGGTCGGCCTATGAGGACATCGCCGCCTTCTTCAGCGAACAGGTGCAGGAGATCGACGGCCAACGGGTCTACGGCCATATGGATTACGGCGCCTTCGACCCCTCCCTCGGCTGGCGCATTTCCGATGCCTGGCTGGGCATGGCCGGGGTGGCCGATGTGGGCCTGCCCAGTGGTCTGCCGGTGGACGACTGGGGCATCCGTGTCGAGGGCTGTCGTCCGGCGGGTGCCAGCATGAGCCGTGGTGGCGCTCTGGACAGCCCCGCGGCGGTTTACGCACTGCAGCGTTATATCGATTGGCTGAAACGCTATGCGCCGCCCGAGGCGCAGCGCATGAGCTTTAACCAGGCCGGCAATGTTGCCGCCCAGGGGCAGATCGCCCAGCAGATCTTCTGGTACACCGCCTTCACCTCCGACTACACCCAGCCGGGCAGCGCGATGCTCGATGAGCAGGGCATGCCCAAGTGGCGGGTGGCGCCATCGCCGCGCGGCGCTTATTGGCGCGAAGGGATGAAATCCGGCTATCAGGATGTCGGTGCCTGGACCCTGCTGCGCGCCACTCCGCTGAAACAGCGCCAGGCGGCCTGGCTTTATGCGCAGTTTGTGGTGGCCAAGTCGGTCTCGCTGCGCAAGACCCTGGTCGGTCTCACGCCGATTCGCCGCTCCGATCTGGATTCCCCGGCGCTGCTTGCCGCAGCGCCCAAGCTCGGCGGCCTGATCGAGTTCTACCGCAGCCCGGCGGCGCAGCGCTGGACGCCCACTGGCGCCAACGTGCCGGACTACAGCGGCATGGCCAACCTGTGGTGGCGCCACCTGTATCCGGCAGTCAATGGCCAGCTCAGCGCCAGCCAGGCCATGGGTAACCTGGCGACGGCTTTTGATCAGCATCTGCAGCAACTGACTCTGCGCCAGTTGCACGCCTGCGGGCCGGTGATGAACATGGCGCGCAAGCCCGACCATTGGTTGCAAAAGCCGGGGGCGCCTTGGCCGGCCCTGGCCGATGAGCGCCCAGCGGGGCGTACGTTGCCCTATCAGGAGGCTCTCCGTGCCTGGGACTAGGTTTGGCCTGATCGGCCTGGCTCTGCTGTTGCTTAGCCAGCCGCTGCAGGCCGAGGTGCAACTGTTTGCCTGGGAGCGTCCGCCGCTGGTGCAGCAAGGCGCCGATGGGCGTGGCAGTGGGCTGGTGCCGGAACTGACTGCCGAGCTGTTTCGCCGGGCGGAAAGCTCCTACCAGCTGCGCTTTATGCCCTTGCAGCGGGCCTTGCGTCAGGTGCAGGCGCAGCCCAATAGCTGCGCGCTGCTGGTGGAGCGCCAGCAGGAGCGCGAACCGGGCTATGTGTGGGTTGGGCCGATGCTGATTTCCCGCTTGGGGCTGTATGCCCGGGCCGAGGACGATGTGCAGTTATTCAGCCTGGAGCAGGCGCGTGGCTTGAGCATCCTCAGCCACCAGGGCTCGGGTGCCGGCGAGTACCTGCAGCTAGGCGGTCTGCAGGTGCTCTATTCGAATAACGAGGCGCTCAACCTGAGCATGTTGCAACGCCAGCGTGCCCGTCTGTGGGCCACCAGTGCGGCAGTGGCGCGGGCGCGAGCGGTCAACCCGCCGCTGCGCGAGGTGCTGCCTTTTCTGACCCTGATGGAAGATATCGCCTGCCACCCGCAGTTCGACCCAGTGCTCTTGCGGCGCCTACAGGCGGAGTTGCTGCAGATGTACCGCGATGGCTGGGTGCAGGCGCTGTATCAGCGTTACGACGTCAGTCTTTACTAGTCGCCGGTTATGGCGATGGACTCAAGGGAGTGAGTGAGGGGTAAGCGTTAGCGGATGAGCCGCTGGCGGCCTATTTAGCTGTGTAAACCGAGGTGCAACATGGTTTCGCTTAAGACCATCCAGTCGCGCTATACCCTGATTTTTATTGCCTTTCTCGCCGTGATCTTCCTGCTGACCGAGGAAGGCATCCGCCATTTCATCACCCCGCAACTGAAGACGGCGGAAGAGCAGCTGGTGCTCGATAAGGTCAACAAGATTGCCGAAACCATCCTTTTCGAGCTGGCCAAGGTTGAGGCGCAGTCGCGCAGCATCACCCAGACCATTCCGCTGCTCGACAGCGACAGCATCGATCTTGTGGTGCCCGGCCTGGTCGATCAGTACGGCGATGCCAAGGTGTTCGGCGGTGGTATCTGGCCGCTGCCGCAGCAGCGCTCGGAGCGCGACAAGCACAGCACCTTCTTCCACCGCGACGGCAGCGGCAAGATGACGGTCAACACCTATTGGAACTCCGAGGAGTCGCTCAAGTACTACGAGCAGCCCTGGCACCGTGCCGGCATGCAGGCGCCGCGTGGCCAGTGCACATGGGCCGCCGCCTACAAGGATGACGCCAGCGCCCAGCCGCGCACCAACTGCGCCATGGCCATCAGCAAGGATGGTGCGCCGTTCGGCGTGTCGACCATCGACGTGACCCTGGGCTTCTTCAACAGTTTGGTGGCCGAGAAGGAGAAGGAAATCCAGGGCGAGGTGATGATTGTCGAGCCCGACGGCAAGGTACTGAGCAATCAGGGGCGTATCAGCGGCGAGATCGTGCTGAAGAACGTTTCCGAGCTGGCCGGTCAGTCGCCGTTCGTGGCCGAGATCCAGAGCGGCCTGGGCAAGATTGGCAGCACTACATTGCTCAAGCACGAATACCAGGGCAGTGATGGCAGCGACTGGACCTTTTTTCTGCAGCCCATCGCGGGCACGCCCTGGCTGCTCGCCGCAGCTCTGCCCAGCCGGTTGTTGACCGAAAACAGCAGTGAAGTGCTGCAGACCTTGGCCATGATCCAGATTCCCATGGTGATCCTGCTGCTGGCCGTGACCCTGTTCGCCATCCGCCAGTTGATGCAGCGCCTGCATGTGCTGCGCGGCAGCATCGACTCGCTGTCGGCCGGCGACGCCGACCTGACCCGGCGCATTGCCCTCAAAGGCGAGGATGAGATGGATGCGGTGGGCCGTTCGGTAAATAAATTTATCGCCTACCTGCAGACCATGATTGTCGATATCAGTCAGGCCAGCGCGGTGATCGCCGACGAGCTCAAGCAGCTGCAACATCAGTCGCGGCACAGCAATGAGGTGCTGGCGCGTCACGCCAACGAAACCGACCAGACGGTTACCGCCATCACCGAGATGGGCGCTACCGCCGATAGCGTGGCGCAGAGCGCCAGCGAGACGGCCAGCTTCACCCGCACCGCTAACGACAATGCCGAGAAGTCCAAGCTGGTGGTGGCCGAAGCGTCGGCCAGCGTGCTGGCCCTGGTCGAAGAAGTGCAGCGGGCCACAGAGCGGGTGCAGGAGATGCAGCAGGATGCGCAGCGCATCAATGACGTGCTCGGGGTGATCGGCGCGATAGCCGGGCAGACCAACCTGCTGGCGCTCAACGCCGCCATCGAGGCCGCCCGTGCCGGTGAGCAGGGCCGTGGCTTTGCCGTGGTGGCCGATGAGGTGCGCGCGCTGGCCGGGCGTACTCAGCAGAGCACCTCGGAGATCAACGAGATGCTTAGCAAGCTGCAGCAGGGTGTCAGCTCCGCAGTGCAGGCCATGGAGCAGACCAAAGCCAGTTGCGAGGCCACCGCAAACACCACCTCGCGGGTCAACGTCAGCCTGGACGACATGGCTTCGGCGGTGGGGCGCATCCATGATCTCAGCGCGCAGATTGCCACTGCCGCCGAACAGCAGAGCGCCGTGACCGAGGAGATCAACCGCAATATGGCGGCGATCCGTCATATGGTCGACGAGTTGGTCAGCAGTGGCCTGCAGGCCGACAAGAGCACCGAAGCGCTGCTCGGCTCGAACAACCGACTGCTGCAGTTGATGAACCGCTTTAAGGTGAAGTAGCGCGCCGCGCTTAAATCGCAGTGATAAAAAAACCGCCCAGAAGGGCGGTTTTTTATGGGGCTACAGCTGCGGGTTACAGGCCGTTGGCGGCTTTGAACTCGCGGCGGCGGCGGTGCAGAACTGGCTCGGTGTAGCCGTTTGGCTGCTTGGCGCCTTCGACCACCAGTTCCAGGGCAGCCTGGAAGGCGATGTTGCTGTCGAAGTTCGGTGCCAGCGGACGGTACAGCGGGTCAGCTGCGTTCTGACGGTCAACCACCGGCGCCATGCGCTTGAGGCTGGCAACGATCTGCTCTTCAGTGGCGATGCCATGACGCAGCCAGTTGGCCAGCAGCTGGCTGGAGATACGCAGGGTAGCGCGGTCTTCCATCAGGCCGACGTCGTTGATATCCGGCACCTTGGAGCAACCGACGCCCTGGTCGATCCAGCGCACCACGTAACCGAGGATGCCCTGGGAGTTGTTGTCCAGTTCGTTCTGGATCTCGTCGGCCGACCAGTTGGTGTCCTTGGCCAGCGGGATGCTGAGGATATCGTCGATGGACGCGCGCTCACGCTTGGCCAGTTCGGCCTGGCGGGCGAACACGTCGACCTTGTGGTAGTGCAGCGCGTGCAGCGCGGCGGCGGTCGGCGAAGGCACCCAGGCGGTGTTGGCACCGGCCAGCGGGTGAGCGATCTTCTGCTCGAGCATGCCGGCCATCAGGTCGGGCATGGCCCACATGCC
>JBIHZW010000148.1:0-8564 GCA_044240245.1 Pseudomonas sp.
CGAGGTGCGGCAGACCGTGCAGGCTGAATTCTTCTTCGCTATAGAAACGCCCCAGGCTGGCGGCAGCGCGGTGGTCGAGCAGGCGGGTAGTGGCCACCAGCTCACCGCTGTTGAGGTCACGCACGCCGATGTGTTGGCAGTGAATGTCGTAGTCATCCATGTCCAGGCCCAGTTCGGCACCCTTGAGCTTGGCATCGAATTCGGCGCTGAATACGCGAAAGCGCAGCGCCTGGGCTTCGCGCAGGGCGGCAGCGCCGTGTAAGCGCTCGGCCTGCAGGCGACGAGCTGGGGTAGTGCGGTCGCGGGTGATTGCCATCTGGGTCATGCCGTCATCTCCGTTAGCCGGCTTTTTGCCTTGCAGCCGGTCGATCTTGTTGGGCAAGCTCAGGCTAGGTAGCGGCGGTGTCACCTCCGTGAATCTTTGGTGATGCTTGTGTGACAGTGACTTCAATAACCCCAACAAGGAGCAATGCATGCCCTGGCAACAGCTATTGAGCCCGCAAGCGCGTCTGCCGGTCGCGGGATTGGAGGAGTGGTACGCCAGCCTGCTCGAACGCATCGGCAACCCGACTCCGTTGCAGCTGGCCTTGCTCGGTGGCCGGCTGGCAGCGACCCCGGGGCTGGCGTTTCTCGCCGGTTATCAGGGCGCGTTGCGCGCACTCTGGCCGGCCGCACCCTGGACCCTGGGCGCGCTGTGCGTCACCGAGAACCGCAGCACCCGCCCGGCGGATATGAGCACGCGGATCAACGCGCTGACCCTGGACGGCCGCAAGGATTTCGTCACCGTCGCCGAGGCCGCCGACTGGCTTTTGGTAGCCGCTCGTGAGGAGGCCGACGGTGCGTCGGTACAGCTGGCTCTGGGAGTGGTGCGCAATGGCGCGCCGGGTGTGCAGATCGAAACCTTACCCGCGTTGCCGCTGATGCCGGATGTCAGCCATGGCCGTCTGCATCTGCAGGACGCGCAGTGCGAACGGCTGGCCGGCGATGGCTGGGATGATTACGTAAAGCCTTTCCGCACCCTGGAAGACACCCACGTACTGGCGGCGCTGACGGCCTGGCTGTTTGGTGTGGGCCAGGAATCGGCCTGGCCGCAGGCTCTGCAATTGCGCCTGCTCGGCCTGTTGGCCGGCTGCGCGGAAGTGGCGCGGCAATGCCCAAGTGCAGCGGATAGCCACCTGATGCTGGCCGGGCTGTTTGCTCAGTTCGATAGTCTGCGCAGTGATCTGGACAACGCCTTTGCCGCCGGCGATGCGCATTGGGCGCAGCTCTGGCAGCGCGACAAAGGCCTGCTTGCGATTGCCGGCAGCGCGCGCAGCAAACGTCTGCAGAAGGCGCAGGCCGTGCTCGGCATCAACCTTTAACTCCGCATGGTGTGCCGGCTTGATCCAGATCAGTAAGGCTGAGCCGCTGCGTCAGTAAGCTCGCGGGCTTTCGGGAGAGAGCCTGCCATGCGACGCGAGCCCATAGTGCTGTTCGATAACGGCGAGCATCAATGCATGATGTTCGATGACCTGGTCAGCGGGGAGGGCGTGCAGTCCAACCAGTTTCTGATCACCGACAACGAGCAGTACCTGCTGCTCGATCCGGGCGGCGACCTGACCTATACGCCGCTGTCGCTGGAGCTGTCCAAGCACATTCCGGTGCAGGACCTGACCTATATCTTCGCCTCGCACCAGGACCCGGACATCATCGCCTCGCTGGACAAATGGCTGCTGCACACTCGTGCGCGGGTGATCTGCTCCAAGCTCTGGGCGCGCTTTCTGCCGCATCTGACGGCCAACTACCTGGCGCTCAGCCGTGGCATCAACACCTTTGACCGGATCATCGCGCTGCCGGACCGCGGCCAGTCGTTTGCTCTGGGTAAATGCACGCTCAAGGCGGTGCCGGCGCATTTTCTCCACTCGGTGGGCAACTTCCAGCTGTATGACCCAGTGAGCAAGATCCTGTTTTCCGGCGATATGGGCGCCTCGATGGTTGATGACGCGCACCCGGTGAGCGACTTCGTCAACCATGTGCCGAACATGCTCGGCTTTCACCGACGCTATATGGCCAGTAACAAGGTCTGCCGCCTGTGGGCGGCGATGGTGCGCGACATGGATGTGGCGATGATCGTGCCGCAACACGGCCGGCCCTTTGTCGGCGCGGAAATGATCAATGCCTTCCTCTACTGGATCGAAAACCTTGAGTGCGGCATGGATCTGATGGGGCCGGAGGATTACCGCCTGCCGAAATAAAGAGCACTGACTTTTCGCGCCGAATCGCTGGATAAACAGGCGTGTTCGGCGCTTTTTGTCGTCATCAGCGCCATGCTAGGGTGCCGCCTTCGATCCCCGCAGAGGCAGCGCAATGTCCTTCACTCTCTTTCCCGCACGGCGGCTGATCCTGGCGTGTGCCTTCGGCCTGAGCTGCGCGACGGCGCACGCTGAGAACTGGCCAGGTGAAGACTGGGACAGCCAGTTGGCCGCACCCAGCGCTGAGCTGAGCGAACTGGAAAACTACGCCTTCCCGACGCGTGATGACGCGACCCGCAAGGGTGTGCGCACCGATGCTCTGTTGGTGATCCGCGATGGCCAGGTGGTCTACGAACGCTACGCTGCACCCACCACCGCCGCCACCCCGCACCTGACCTGGTCGATGGCCAAGAGCCTACTCGCCACCACGATGGGTGTGGCCTACGGCCAGGGCCGCTTCCGTCTGGATGCGCCGGTGGCCGATTACTACCCGCCGTTTGCCGCACATCCGCAGGTCAAGGTCGGTCATCTGCTCAACTGGGCCTCGGGCCTGGACTGGCAGGAGGACTACGAATACGCGCCGCTGAAATCTTCGGTGGTGGCGATGCTCTACACCTGCGGCCGCAGTGATATGGCGGCGTTCACCGCCGCGCACAGCGCCGATGCCGAACCGGGTGAGCGTTTCCGTTACTCCAGTGGTGACAGCAATGTGCTGTCCGCCGCCTTGAAGAGCATGGTGGGCGCCGAGGCCTACGCCGATTATCCCTGGACCGCGCTGTTCGATCCGCTGGGCATCAAGACCGCCGTCTGGGAGCGTGATGCTGCCGGCACTTTTGTCGGCTCCTCCTACGTCTATATGAGCGCCCGCGACCTGGCCCGCGTCGGTCTGCTGATGCAGCGTGATGGCCGCTGGGGTGAGCAGCAGCTGCTGCCCAAAGCCTGGGTCGAGTTCAATCGCACGCCGTTTGCCAATTACCAGCCGCAGGCCGAACAGCCTGGTGAGGCGGTGCCCGGCGGACACTGGTGGTTGAACGCAGCGGTGGCCGGGGCGAGCAGGCCCTGGCCGGATGCACCGGAGGACACCCTGGTGGCGTCCGGGCATTGGGGGCAGGGGCTGTACGTGATTGCCAGCGAGAATCTGCTGATCGTGCGCTACGCCGATGACCGCGATGGCAGTTTTGATCGCAACCATTTCCTCAAGCTGGTTCTCGCCGCGTTGGCCGATGAGGTGCAGCCATGACTCGCCGTCGTCCGTTCAGCAGTCTGTTGCTGCTTATTCTGCTGTTGCTCGCCGCCCTGGCCTGGCAGAACCGCGCACACCTGCAAGCCTTCCCAGGCATTATCGGCGCCTACTCGGCCAAGGAATATTGTTCGTGCCGCTATGTGGCGAACAACCCGGCTGACTACTGCGAGGCGTATGTCGCGCAGTATGTTTCGCTCTCCGGCTTCTTCGATGACCAAGCCAATAAGCGCGTGACCGCGCGCGGCCTGGGCAGCACCCAGAGCGCGCAGTGGTTAGGCGTGCGGCAGGGTTGCCAGTTGTTACCGGAACCGGTGCAACTGCCTGAGTCATAAAGCACCAGCGGTTCGCCCGGCAGGGTTTGCAAGGCTCTGCCGGGCGGCTATGGTGGCGTCTCCATTTTTTATGCGTGAGGCGCAATGCGCAGAATCAACTGCAACGTGAACTGTCATGCCGCATAACGTCTTTCCCTGGCGGCGCGGCAACACGCTGACGCTGCTGATCGACGGGCCGCAGTTCTTTGTGCAGATGCTGGCGCGAATCGACGCGGCGCAGCGACAGGTCGAACTGGAACTCTATCTGGTAGAAAGCGGAGCCTGTGGCAAGGCCATGCTCGAGTCGCTGTGCGCGGCTGCCCAGCGTGGCGTGGCCGTGCGCTGCCTGCTGGATGCCTTTGGCGCGCAGGGGCTGCAGGTGGCCGATCGGCAGCTGCTGCAGGCGGCCGGCGTGCAGGTGCAGTGGTACAACCCGCTGCGCTGGAAACACGGCGTGCGCAACTTTCACCGTGATCACCGCAAGCTGCTGTTGGTCGATGGGCAATTTGCCTTTGTCGGCGGCACTGGCGCGACCGATGAATTCTGGCAGCCGGAGCAAGACAGCAGCCGTTGGCATGAGGTCATGGTGGAAATCAGCGGGCCGCTGGTGGCCGACTGGCAGCAGTTGTTTGAACGCCAGTGGCAGGCGACTCAGGCCTGGATCGCCTGGCGGCCGCGTATGCCGCTGCGCTTGAAAAGCCTGCCGGCGTTGCCTGCGCTGGGCCAGGGCTTGGGTCGTGTGGCCTTTGCCGACGCGTCGCAGTATCGCGACATTCTGCTCTCGCTGGTTCGTGCGCTGCGCGGCTCCAAGCAGCGCATCTGGCTGGCGACGCCCTACTTTCTACCGACCTGGCGCGTGCGCCGCACCCTGCGTCAAGCCGCTAAGCGTGGCGTCGAGGTGCATCTGTTGTTGGCCGGGCAGAATACCGATCATCCACCGGTGCGTTTTGCCGGCCAGCGCTACTACGCCAGCCTGCTCAAGGCTGGGGTGCGGATCTTCGAGTACCAGCCGCGCTTTCTGCACCTGAAGATGGTGCTGGTGGATGACTGGGTCAGCGTCGGTTCCTGCAACTTCGACCACTGGAACCTGCGTTTCAACCTGGACGCCAACCTCGAAGCGCTGGACCCGCAGTTTACCGCCAGCGTGGCGGCAAGCTTTCAGGCGGACTTTGCCAATAGCCAGGAAATCACCCTGGCCGATTGGCGTGCGCGGCCCTGGTGGCGCCGGCTGCAGCAGTCCATCTGGGGCTCGCTGGATCAGTTGCTGGTCAACCTGCTCGATCGTCGCCGCTAACCCGCACTTTTTCGGCCCGCACTTTTGTCTGGTGTAGGCCGGGCAGGGCGCCGCTATGCTCGGCACATAACTCGAATAAGGATGCTGTCGATGCGTGGTCTGCCCTGGCTTGCGGTGCTGTTGGTGGTTGCCTTGAGTGGTTGCTCGACCCCTGGGGCGTTTTTTGGTGCAACCGAGGGCGAAGCCTTCCGTGAGCATGTGCTCAGCGATGACAACCATGCCCTGGTTTATCTGTACCGCCCGCAAAGCGACTGGGCCGACCAGGAGCTGGAGGCGCCTGCGCTGTTTCTGAACAACGCGCGCATCGGCAGCCTGCCGAGCAATGCCTATATGGTGCTGGAGTTCGATATCGCCAGTTACCAATTGGAGATGCGCCGGCCGCTGTTTGGCACGCACTGGACCTTCTTCGCCGACGGCCCGCTGGACTTCACCCTGATCAGCAGCTTTACCCTGGATGCTGAAGCCGGCGGTATCTACTACCTGCGCTATGACGAGCTCAACCCGCCGCCAGTCAATGAGCAGGCGCCCAGCCAGGGCGATGGTCCGCTGCAGCTGGTGTCCCGCGAAGTGGCCGCGACGGAAATCGGCACCACCCGTGAAATCCAACCCTTCGAGCAGATTGCCGCCAGCGGCGAAACCGAGCGCATGCAGCGCAGCTTCTGGCGCAAGGTCGGCAAGTCACTGGACAAGATCGGCATTTAGAACTCAACGGGCCAGCGCAAGGCTGGCCCGTTACCGCAGCTTGAACATGGCCATTGCGGCCATGTATCGATGCTCTTAAATCAGTTCAACTGCTACAGCAGTAGCTTCGCCGCCGCCAATGCACAGCGAGGCGATGCCACGCTTGCCGCCGGTGTTCTTCAGCGCATTGATCAGGGTCAGGATGATCCGCGAGCCGGTGGAGCCGACCGGGTGGCCCTGGGCACAGGCGCCGCCGTAGACGTTGACCTTGGCGTGATCCAGACCGTGTTCGCGGATGGCCAGCATGGTGACCATGGCGAAGGCTTCGTTGATCTCGTACAGGTCAACGTCGGCCTTGTCCCAACCGGTTTTCTTCAGCAGGTTACTGATCGAGCCAATCGGCGCGATGGTGAACTCGCTTGGGTCCTGGCTCTGGGTTGCGTGCGCAACGATCTTCGCCAGTGGCTTGAGGCCACGCTTGGCAGCTTCTTCAGCGGTCATCAGCAGCAACGCCGAGGCGCCGTCGGAGATCGAGCTGGCGTTGGCCGCAGTGATGCTGCCGTCCTTGCGGAAGGCAGGTTTCAGGCCGGGGATTTTCTCCAGATTAGCGTTCAGCGGCTGCTCGTCATCCTTGACCACGACATCGCCCTTACGGCCGCTGACAGTGATCGGGACGATTTCCGCATCCAGCGCACCGCTGGCAATGGCGGCCTGAGCACGTTTCAGCGATTCGATGGCGTAGGCGTCCATCTGCTCACGGGTGATGCCGTACTGGTCGGCGGTTTCCTGGGCAAAGGAGCCCATCAGGCGGCCGGTGCGCGCATCTTCCAGGCCGTCGAGGAACATGTGGTCCTTGATCTCGCCGTGGCCCATGCGCAGGCCCGCACGGGCTTTGGTCATGATGTAGGGCGCGTTGGACATGCTTTCCATGCCGCCGGCGATCATCACGTTATTGCTGCCGGCCTTGAGCGAATCAAACGCCATCATCACCGCTTTCATGCCCGAACCGCAGAGCTTGTTGATCGTGGTGCATCCGGTGGCGGCGGGCAGGCCAGCGTTCAGCGACGCCTGGCGGGCCGGGCCCTGCTTCAGACCAGCCGGCAGCACGCAGCCCATGATCACTTCCTGCACGTCGGCAGGGGTAATGCCGGAGCGCTCTACCGCGGCGCGAATGGCGGCCGCACCCAGGTCAACCGCAGCAATGCTCGACAGGCTGCCTTGAAAACCACCCATCGGCGTACGTGCGCCGCTGACGATGACGATATCGGACATCAGGAAACTCCTCGTTTTTGTAGTAGATCGCAGGCCAAACACATCGAATGCGAGCCGCCGATTCTACTGCGTGACTAAAAATGCCCAAAGAGTCACGCGGAAAATCATTCTTTGGGCTGATTTGAGCAGGCTGCGGGGGCTCTAGATTGGCCGCACTGAAAAAAGCCAACAATAGGTACCGCCATGCTGCAGACCCGTCTGATTGCTCCCGCCGATAATGCACACCAAGCACCGCTGTTGATCAAGCGCCTGCTGCTGTCCGGTATCCGCTACGAGAAAACCCGCGAAATCGTCTACCGCGACCAGCTGCGTTACAGCTACGCCACCCTCAACGAGCGCGTGGCGCGCCTGGCCAATGTGCTCACCGAAGCCGGGGTCAAGGCCGGTGACACTGTGGCCGTGATGGATTGGGACAGCCACCGTTACCTGGAATGCATGTTTGCCATTCCGATGATCGGCGCGGTGCTGCATACCATCAACATCCGCCTATCGGCTGATCAGATTCTCTACACCATGAACCATGCCGACGATAAGTTCGTGCTGGTCAACAGCGAGTTTGTACCACTATACAAAGGTATCGAAAGCCAGCTGACCACGGTGGAGAAGACCATTCTGCTCACCGATGCAGCCGAGAAAACCGCCGACCTGGGCGGCTTGGTCGGTGAATACGAAAACCTGCTGGCCGCCGCCAGCCCGCGTTACGACTTCCCGGATTTCGACGAGAACTCGGTCGCCACCACCTTCTACACCACCGGCACCACCGGCAACCCCAAGGGTGTGTACTTCAGCCACCGTCAGCTGGTGCTGCACACCATGGCTGAAGCCAGCGTGTTGGGCAGTCTGGACAGCATCCGCCTGCTGGGCACCAACGATGTGTATATGCCGATCACCCCGATGTTCCACGTGCATGCCTGGGGCATTCCATATGTGGCCACCATGCTGGGGATCAAGCAGGTCTATCCCGGCCGCTATGAGCCGGACATGCTCTGCCGCCTGATCAAAGAGGAGAAGGTGACCTTCTCCCACTGCGTACCGACCATTCTGCAGATGGTATTGGCCGCCCCAGGCGCTCAGGGCCACGACTTCGGTGGCCTGAAAATGATCATCGGCGGCAGCGCACTGAATCGTTCGCTGTATGAGGCCGCCAAGGCCCGCGGCATCCAACTGACCGCGGCCTACGGCATGTCGGAAACCTGCCCGCTGATCTCCTGCGCACATATCAACGATGAGCTGATGGCCGGCAGCGAAGATGAACGCACCACCTACCGGATCAAGGCTGGCGTGCCAGTGCCGCTGGTGGAAGCCGCCATCATGTCTGCCGATGGCACCCTGTTACCGGCCGATGGCGAAAGCCAGGGCGAGCTGGTGCTGCGTGCTCCGTGGTTGACCCAGGGTTACTTCCGCGAACCGGAGAAGGGCGCTGAATTGTGGGAACACGGCTGGCTGCACACTGGTGATGTGGCGACCATCGACGACTTTGGCTTTATCGATATCCGCGACCGCATCAAGGATGTGATCAAGACTGGCGGCGA
>JBIHZW010000149.1:0-8546 GCA_044240245.1 Pseudomonas sp.
GCGGGTTCCACGGCGTGCGGGTGCTGACGAAGATATTGCCGGGGTGCATGTCGGCGTGGAAGAAACTGTCGCGGAACACTTGGGTGAAGAAAATCTCCACACCGCGTTCGGCCAGCAGTTTCATGTCGGTGCGCTGGTCGGCCAGGGTTTCCAGGTCGGTGACCTGAATACCGTAGATGCGCTCCATTACCAGCACTTTCGGCCGGCAATAGTCCCAGTACACCTGCGGAACATAGAGCAGCGGTGAACCTTCGAAGTTGCGCCGCAGCTGGCTGGCGTTGGCGGCTTCGCGCAGCAGGTCGAGTTCGTCGTAAATGGTTTTTTCGTAATCACTCACCACTTCAACCGGGCGCAGGCGGCGCGCATCGGCGGAGGATTTTTCCGCCAGCTTGGCGAGCAGGAACAGCCAGGCAATATCCTGCTCGATTACCGGTTTCAGGCCCGGGCGAATCACCTTGACCACCACCTCTTCGCCGCTTTTCAGCTGCGCGGCATGCACCTGGGCGACGGAGGCCGAGGCCAGCGGCTGAGTGTCAAAGCGGGCAAACACCTCACCGACCTTGGCGCCCAGTTGCGACTCGATCAGCGCCAGCGCCTTGGCCGGATCGAAGGGCGGCACCTGATCCTGCAGGCGGGCCAGCTCGTCGGCGATATCCGGCGGTAGCAGGTCGCGACGGGTGGAAAGCAGTTGGCCGAACTTGATAAAGATCGGCCCCAGTTCTTCCAGGGCCAGACGCAGGCGCGCACCGCGCGACAGGTCGAGCGACTTGCGCGGCAGCCAGCGCCACGGCAGGGCATAGCGCAGCACGCGCGCCCACAAGGGCAGCGGCAGGGCGAATAACAGGTCGTCCAGCTGGTAGCGGATGACTACGCGCTGGATACGCAACAGGCGACGAACGGCAAGCAGCTTCATGCGATGGGCTTATGGCGTTGGGCGAGGCGCTCGATGCGCGCGTCGAGTCGGTCGAGGGACAGCTTCAGATGGTCCAGTTCGGCGAAGCGCGCATCGGCTTCGCGCTGGCCGACCAGGCTGCGGGATTCTTCACTGAGGTAATCGGCGAGGTTCAGGCGCAGGCTGTCGAGGGCCTGGCTGCTCCAGTTCACCCGGCTACGCAGATGGCCGCCGAGCAGCTGGCTGCCGACCGGGCCGAGCCAGCGCGACAGTTCGTATACCCAGTCCAGCTCGAGATCCTGAAGGATGCCGGCCAGTTCCAGCAGGGCGGCACTATCGCCATCCAGACTGGCGTCCGGGCTGTGCAGGATGCTGGTCTTGTCCTTGCTGGTGGCTAGGCGCACCAGGCTGGCGGCGGGGGCTCGCAAGCGGCAATCCGCTTCGCCCGCCCATTGCGCAGCCAGCTGCAGACCGCTGGCGCTGGGCAGGATAAACAGTTGCAGATTCGGCGCGGCGCACTCCACGGCAATCACCCGGCCGCTCAAACGCGCCAGGCGCGGCAGCGCGGTGCTGTCCATGGCCAATACGCGATTGAGGCCGAGTTCGACGCCGGCCAGCAGCCCGGTCAGCAGCATCAGGGCTTGATGCCGCGGTGCAGGGCGACGATGCCGCCGGTCATATTGTGGAAGGTCACGCGCTCGAAGCCGGCTTCAACCATCATCGCCTTGAGGGTGTCCTGATCCGGGTGCATGCGGATCGACTCGGCCAGGTAGCGGTAGCTTTCGGCGTCGTTGGTGATCAGCTTGCCGGCCAGCGGCATAAACTTGAACGAGTAGGCGTCGTAGAACTTCGACAGCAGCGGGCTGGACGGTTTGGAGAATTCCAGGATCAGCAGGCGACCGCCAGGCTTGAGCACGCGCAGCATCGAGCGGATGGCGTCTTCTTTGTGCGTCACGTTGCGCAGGCCGAAGGCGATGGTCACCACGTCGAAATGGTTGTCCGGGAACGGCAGTTTTTCCGCATCGGCCTGGACGAAGCTGACGTTGCCGGCCACGCCCTTGTCGAGTAGACGATCACGGCCGACGCGCAGCATCGATTCGTTGATATCAGCCAGCACCACTTCGCCGGTCGGACCGACCAGGCTGGAGAACTTGCGGGTCAGGTCACCCGTGCCACCAGCGATATCCAGCACTCGGTTGCCGCTGCGCACGCCGGACAGTTCAATGGTGAAGCGCTTCCACAGGCGGTGCATACCGCCGGACAGCACATCGTTCATCAGGTCGTACTTGGCCGCCACCGAGTGGAAGACTTCGGCGACTTTTTCCGCCTTCTGGCTTTCCGGCACGCTCTGGAAACCAAAGTGCGTGGTGGGTTCGCTGTCGCTGCTCTTGCGCGGATCGTTCATCTTGCCCTTTCCTAAAACACAGAGGCTGCATCTAAAGTGGCGGCCATTCTAAACCTAAAAGCCGCCCTAGGCTTCAAGCCGCGCGCGCAAGTAAAAGCCTGAAGGCGTTGCATGCGTGCAGCTTGCTATAGTCTCGCGACCTAAGGTCGCAGTTAACTGGCGAGGAGAAATGCCATGGCCAAGATCACCGTCGAACGTCCCCACTCTCTGGGGCGCGAAGTCGCCCGGGAAAAAGCCGAGCAACTGGCCGAGCGCTTGGCCCGCGAATACGACGTGCGCTACCGCTGGAATGGCGACAACCTGGAGTTCAAACGCAGTGGCGCGGATGGGCGTATTGAAGTGCATGAACACAGCGTGCGTGTACAGCTCAGCCTGGGCCTGTTGCTGTCGGCCATGAGCGGCAGCATCAAACGCGAAATCGAAGAGGTGCTGGATAAGAATCTGCAGGTTTGAGGTGTCGCCTGATGGCACCTTGGCAGTTTTTGATGGCCAGCCATCCATGGCGGCCACCCTTCGGGCCGTTGCTGCGCAACGTTTAAAACTGCTCCAGGCAGTTTTTTCTCACGCTTAGTATGCGGTTTCTAATTTTCATCGATACCGTGCTCCTAAGCCTGCATTCCGTGGGCGTTTCCTCGAAACACTTAGAGTGAGGTGCACCATGTCGAAAGTTGCCGTTAAAAAGAAAGCCGTCGTTGAAGAAACCAGCAGCGTGCTGAGTGACGCAAAAGTGTACGCCCGCAAGATTTACTTGGCCGGCCTGGGCGCATACGCCAAAGCGGGTCAGGAAGGTGCCGAGTACTTCAAAGAGCTCGTGAAGAGCGGCGAAGGCGTTGAAAAGCAAGGCAAAAAACTGGTCAACGAACAAGTTGAAGCAGCCAACAGCCAGATCGACAGCGTTAAAAGCACTGTCACCAGCAACGTCAGCAGCGTGAAAGGCAAGTTTGAAGTGCAGCTCGACAAGATCGAGAAAGCCTTCGACAACCGTGTTGCCAGCGCCCTGAACCGCATTGGTATCCCGTCCAAGCAGGATGTTGAAGCACTCTCTGCTAAGCTGGATGAGCTGAGCGCGTTGCTCGAGCACGTCGCGCGTACCAAGTAAGGAGAGCAGGATGGCTGTCAAAAAGAAAACCGAAAAGCAAACCACTTCCTGGATCGGCGAAGTAGAAAAATACTCGCGTCAAATCTGGCTGGCTGGTTTGGGTGCCTACTCCAAGGTCAGCAAGGACGGCAACAAGCTGTTCGACACGCTGGTCAAGGACGGCGAAAAAGCTGAAAAGCAAGCCAAGACCGAAGTCGACAAGCAAGTTGGCGCAGTGAAGTCCTCCGTGGGTTCCACAGTGGGCTCGGCCAAGTCGAAAGTCGATGAAGTCAAAGACAAGGCTATTGGCAAGTGGGGCGAGCTGGAAGAAGCCTTCGACAAGCGTCTGAACAATGCCATTTCGCGTCTCGGTGTACCGAGCCGCAATGAAGTGAAAGCGCTCAACGCCAAAGTCGAAAGCCTGACCAAGCAGATCGAGAAACTGACCGGTGTATCGGTGAGCTCGGTTAAGCCTGCCGTCAAGAAGGTTGCTGCCAAGCCTGCCGCTAAACCCGCTGCCAAGCCGGTTGCTAAAGCTGCAGCTAAACCAGCGGCCAAACCTGCTGCTAAGCCTGCCGCTAAACCGGTAGCCAAAGCTGCAGCCAAGCCTGCTGCTAAACCCGCTGCTAAGCCGGTTGCCAAAGCTGCCGCTAAGCCAGCAGCTAAACCGGCAGTCAAAGCTGCGGCCAAGCCGGCACCAGCCAAGCCAGTAGCCGCTAAACCGGCTGCTCCGGTGGCCGCTGCTGCGCCTGCTCCGGCAGCCGCTCCTGCTGCACCTGTGACACCTGCTACCCAGTCGTAAGACGCGCAGCAGTCAACGCAAACGCCCGGCCTAGTGCCGGGCGTTTGCGTTTAGGTGTTCGCGTTAATCTTCCAGGTAACGCTGCGCCAGATGTTCGGCTGCGTAGCGCGACTCTTCGGCCAGGTGCGGGGCCACCAGCATCATCACCTGATAGACCACCAGGCGACTCTCGCCTTCGCGGCCGATGATGCGCTGGTAGTCGAGAGAGAACAGCAGGGTCAGGGTGATCTGCTCGACCAGCTGACCCAGCGCCTGGGTATCGCTTTGCAGCTGGCCATCGAGCTGCAGTTGCGCGAGCAGTTCGGCCAGGGCGCGCTTCAGGCTATTGAGCCAGTGACGCATGCCGCGCTCCAGTTTCGGCAGGCGGCTGGTCAGGTTGGACAGGTCCTGGAACAGAAAACGGTAGTGCGCCAGGCGCTCGACGATCAGGTGCAGAAACAGCCAGTAATCTTCCACATCCAGCTGCACGTCTTCGGGCGGTGAGAGCAGTGGCGCCAGTTCCGCCTGAAAGCGCTCGAACAAGCCGAGGATCAGTGGTTCCTTACCGTGGAAGTGGTAGTACAGATTGCCTGGGCTGATGCCCAGTTCGTTGGCGATTTCCAGGGTGGAGACATTTGGTTCGCCCTTCTGGTTGAACAGCAGCAGGGCACATTCGAGGATTCTGTCGCGGGTTTTCATCCGGTCTTCTTATTCTGGCCGCGGGAAGGCTGAAGATACCTGGCCGCAATGGCTTGCGGCCAGTCTGATCATGCTTGGCTTGGTGTTTTAGCGCACGTGCACATAGGTGCCGGGTGCGGCCTCCATGGCCGGGTAGTTCTGGTTGCCCAGGGCCATCAGGGTGTCCTTCTGTTCGCCTGATCGCTCCTGCATCCAGTTCAGCCAAACCGGCCACCAGCTGCCCTGCACGTGCTCGGCATCGTGATACCAGGCACGCGGGTCGCCGGTGAGTTTGGGGTTTTCCATGTAATTGGATTTGGGATTGCCCGGCGGGTTGAGGATGCTCTGGATATGCCCGCTGTTGGACAGGATAAAGCGGCGGTCGCCGCCCAGCAGCAGGGTCGAGCGGTACACCGCATCCCAGGGGGTGATGTGGTCGTTGATTCCGGCGACGCTGAAACTGTCCACCGTGACCTTTTGCAGATCGACCGGGGTGCCGCAGACTTCCAGCCCGCGTGGGTGGGTCAGCGGGTTGTGTTTGAAGAAGTCGATCAGGTCACCGTGCAGGGCGGCCGGCAGGCGAGTGTTGTCGTTGTTCCAGTAGAGAATGTCGAAGGCTGGTGGCTGCTTGCCGAGCAGGTAGTTGTTGACCCAGTAATTCCAGATCAGGTCATTCGGGCGCATCCAGGCGAATACCCGCGCCATGTCGCGGCCATCCAACACGCCTTGCTGGTAAGACCGACGTTTGGCGGCTTCGAGGGTTAGCTCGTCGGCAAACAGCATGGCCGGGCTGTCGATCTGGCTATCGAGCAGGCTGACCATATAGGTGGCGCTGGCCACTTTGCGCAGCTGGCGCTTGGCCTGTAGATGGCCCTGCAGGGCTGCGATGGTCAGGCCGCCGGCGCAGGCACCGAGCAGGTTGACGTCCTTACTGCCGGTGATTTCCCGGCAGGCATCAATAGCAACTTCGAGTGCTTCCACGTAGCTCGACAGACCCCACTCGCGGTGCCGCGGGTCAGGGTTGCGCCAGCTGACCACGAAGGTCTGCAGGCCGTTTTTCAGGGCGTACTGAACGAAGCTCTTCTCGCTGGAGAGGTCGAAAATATAGAACTTGTTGATCTGCGGCGGCACGATCAGCAGCGGCTTGGCGTACTGCTTTTCACTCATTGGCTTGTACTGGATCAGCTCCAGCAGTTCGCTGCGAAACACCACAGAGCCGCTGGTGGTGGCCAGGTTACGACCAACCTCGAAAGCCTTTTTGCTGACCTGGCTGGGCATGCCGTCGTTGTTCACCAGGTCATCGAACAGGTGCGTCACACCCTTGAGCAGGCTGCTGCCGCCGGTGTTGAACAGTTCCTTGATCACCTGCGGGTTGAGCAGGGTGTTGCTGGGGGCCAGGGCATCGCCCAGCAGGGTGGCGACAAAGCGCGCGCGGGCGCGGTCGTCGGCATCCAGGTTGCTCTCGTCGATCCAGTTGTTCAGCTGCTTCTGGCAGGCCAGGTAGGCTTGCAGGCTGCGGCTGTAGATCGGGTTGTCACGCCAGGTCGGGTCGGCGAAGCGCGGGTCTTGCGGGTTGACCTTGAACGGCTTGTCGCCCATCAGCACACGGCCCAGTTGGCCGCCCAGCGCAGCGACATGCCGAGCGCTATGGATAGGTTGCTTGACCCCTTGCAGAGCGAGGCTGCGCAGGGTGGACAGCAGGTCGCGGCCGCGCAGGCCGACCACTGCATTTTGCGCGTTCATCACGCTTTTGTTCGCCGGCAAGGCGCGTTTGGCTGGTTGGTCTCGCATTGGGCAACACTCCGTCGTCAAACCGTGAGACTTCAAGGTTGATAGATAAGCAGCAAGGCTTATACCAATGCGCGCGCATGTGCGTTCCAGACTGCCGCGCGCCAAGTCCCAGGTAATACAACGTGCCCGAAAGTGGGTCAAGCACTGAGCTTCAGGCACAGCTCCAGTGCGCACTGCGGATGCACTTGCCCAACCAAGGTGCGGTTAGCCGAGAGTGCGGGCTGGCGCGGGCTGTGGGTGCATGATCGCGCGCTGACGTTCTTCCTCAAGGAATTTCATGATGATTGGCGCGACGGCCTCGGCGCGGGTCACCAGGAACAGGTGGCCATCGTCGATCACGTGCAGCTCGGAGTTGGGGATGCGCCAGGCCAGCAGCCGCATATTCACCAGCGGGATCAGCGGATCGTCGTCGCCGGCCATCACCAGCGTCGGTTGGCGGATCTTGTGCAGCCAGTGGATGCTGGTCCAGCCCAAGCCTGCGAACAGCTGCCAGTAGTAGCCCATCTTGCCGCCCGAACGGACTTTACTGGCATGCGCCAGGGCCAGTTTCGGGTCGCGGCGGAACGCGCCGCCGTAGATTTCCGGAGCAATCTGCACGCCGTAGGACGGCTGCACATAACGCCGCGGGCTGGCCATGCACCAGAGCACCTTGGGTTTGCCGGGAATCATCACCGCGCCAGCCGAGGTGGCCGCGAGGATCAGCTTCTTGCAGCGCTCCGGGTAATCGTGGGCGAACTGCTGCGCCAGGGCGCCACCCCAGGACACGCCAATCGCATTGACCTGACCGTAATCGAGGTAATCGAGCATGCGCGCGGCGAGTTTGGCCAGGCCAGGAAAGCGATACGGCGTGCTGGGCGTGGAGGAGCCGCCAACGCCGGGAACGTCGAATGCGATGACCTCCAGACCAGGGTCCAGGGCACGCACGAAAGGCATGACCAACTCCAGGTTGGCCCCGATGCCGTTGAAGATCAGCAGCGGAGTCATCTTGCCGTTACCGGGGCGAACCGCGGTACGGATGGTTTGGCCGTCCAGTTCAATGGTACGGAATACAAAAGGTAGCGACATGCGCAAAAGCCCTATCAATTAAAACGCTGGATCAGACCCTCCAGGCCTTTTCCAGAAACGCCAGGGCAAAGCCTGGTTCGCCTCACCCGCTCAAATGAGTAGGTGGGCGAGCGACACTTCCAGTGCCGCGGGCAGTGTTGCGCAGTGCGCAGGGGATCAACGTTCGTGAACGTAAGTACCGGGTGCTGCTTCGCCGGCCGGATGTTTCTTGTTGCCCAGTTGGCTCGGTGCCTTCTTGTGCGCGCCGGAGCGCGCGGCGAGCCAGACCTGCCAATGCAGCCACCAGGAGTCGGCGTGCTTGGTCGAGCTGGCTTGCCAGGTTTTCGGGTCCGCGTGCATCTGGGTGTTGGTCATGTAGCGTGATTTCGGGTTACCCGGCGGGTTGAGAATGCTCTGGATATGCCCGCTGTTGGACAGCACGAACTCGACATTGCCGCCGAACAGGTTGGCCGACTTGTAGCACGACTCCCACGGGGTGATGTGATCGGTGGTGCCGGCCACGCAATAGAGGTCGCTGGTGACCTGCTTGAGGTCGACCGGGGTGCCGCAGACTTCCAGCGCGCCTGGGCGAATCAGCGGGTTGGAGGTAAACATGTCGATAAACTCGCCATGCAGGGCCGCTGGTAGGCGCGTGGTGTCGTTGTTCCAGTAGAGGATATCGAACACCGGCGGCTCGTTGCCGAGCAGGTAGTTGTTGACCCAGTAGTTCCAGATCAGGTCGTTGGGGCGCATCCAGGCAAATACCTTGGCCATGTCGCTGCCTTCCAGCACACCGGCCTGGTAGGAACGGCGCTTGGCCATCTCCAGGCTTTTCTCGTCGGCAAACAGCGCCACGTCGGTTTCCAGGCGGTTATCC
>JBIHZW010000150.1:0-8509 GCA_044240245.1 Pseudomonas sp.
TGCCACAGTGGAGCGTGATTTCCCGGTGGCAGTATGACTACGGCCGCGACCGTACGCTGGAAGCCTTTGCCGGTTTCGAGTACGACAACTGCTGCTGGAAACTGCGCCTGATCAACCGCTACTGGATCGACTACGACGAAGTCAGCCTGAACCCGTCGCTGAACGACCAGGCTGACCGCGGTATTTTCCTGCAGATCGTACTCAAAGGTCTGGGCGGTGTAGTCGGCAATAAAGTTGAGACTTTCCTCGACCAAGGCATTCAAGGTTATCGTGAACGTGAAGATCAAGCTTTCTGATTGCGTGCGCCCCCTGCTGTTGGGCGCGCTGTTTCTGGGTACTGCGGCACATGCTGAGGTACAACCACTCAACCGCGTTGTAGCGATTGTCGATAATGATGTCGTCATGCAAAGCCAGCTCGACTCACGCCTGCGTGAAGTGCAGCAGACGATTGCCCAGCGCGGCGCCGCCCTGCCGCCTGAGCATGTGCTCAGCCAGCAGGTGCTAGAGCGCCTGATCATCGAGAACATCCAGCTGCAGATTGGTGAGCGTTCCGGCATTCGCATTACCGACGAAGAGCTGAACCAGGCCATCGGCACCATTGCCCAGCGCAATGGCATGAGCATCGAGCAGTTCCGCGCCGCCTTGGCGGCGGATGGCCTGTCGTACACCGATGCACGTGACCAAGTACGTCGCGAGATGATCATCAGCCGCGTGCGCCAACGCCGCGTGGCTGAGCGCATTCAAGTGACCGATCAGGAAGTGCAAAACTTCCTCGCTTCGGACATGGGCAAGATGCAGCTTTCGGAAGAGTTCCGCCTGGCTAACATCCTGATCCCAGTAACCGAAGGTGCCTCGCCCGAAGATATCCAGGCGGCTGACCGTCAGGCTCGCGACCTGTATCAGCAACTGCAGCAAGGGGCAGACTTTGCCCAGCTGGCCATTGCTCGCTCGGCCAGTGAAACCGCGCTGGAAGGCGGCGAAATGGGCTGGCGTAAAGCCGGGCAACTGCCACCGCCCTTCGACACCATGCTTAGTGCTCTATCGGTTGGCCAGGTGACTGAGCCGATGCGTACGCCCGGCGGTTTTATCATGATCAAGCTGCTGGAAAAACGTGGCGGCGACAGCCAGATACGTGACGAAGTAAACGTTCGCCACATCCTGATCAAACCCAGCGAAATCCGTAGCGAAGCCGAAACCAAGCGCCTGGTCGAACGTCTGTACCAGCGCATTCTGGCCGGGGAAGATTTCGCCGAACTGGCGAAAAATTTCTCTGAAGACCCAGGCTCTGCGCTGAATGGCGGCACCCTGAGCTGGATCGACCCGAACGTGTTGGTACCCGAGTTCCGCGAAGTCATGAACAATACGCCGGCTGGTGAGTTGTCCAAGCCGTTCAAAAGCCCTTACGGCTGGCATGTACTGGAAGTCATGGGCCGCCGCGCCACTGATAGCAGCGAGCAGTTCCGCGAGCAGCAGGCGATGACCGTACTGCGCAACCGTAAGTACGACGAAGAACTACAAGCCTGGCTACGGCAGATCCGCGACGAAGCCTACGTCGAGAGCAAACTCTGACAGGCTTGGAGCGCTAGCACAGCAACCGATCAAGCCCGGCCATGCACACGCAGAGCCGGGCTTTTTTGTGGCTGCTCATCGCTGGCAGCGATCCTGCGGGCCGACGCATAATGGCCTTACCCTCTTATTAACGAACGCCCCAACCGAGTTGGCGCATAACCGAGAGTCCGCCGATGACTGCCGCACGCCTTTTCGCACTGACCCCAGGTGAACCCGCCGGCATAGGCCCAGACCTGTGCCTGCTGCTGGCCCGCGAAGCGCAGCCGCATGCCCTTATCGCCATCGCCAGCCGCGATCTTCTGGCTGAACGCGCCCAGTTGCTGGGGCTAAGCATTCAACTGATCAGCGTCGCCCCTGATTGTTGGCCAAGCCAGGCCGCACCGGCCGGCAGCCTGTATGTCTGGGACACGCCACTGGCCGCCGCCGTAACGCCTGGTCAGCTACATCCAAGCAACGCCCACTATGTGCTAGAAACCCTCACCCGCGCGGGCCAGGGCTGCCTCGACGGCCACTTCGCGGGGATGATTACCGCCCCAGTGCACAAGGGCGTGATCAACGAGGGCGGAATTGCCTTCTCCGGACATACCGAATTTCTCGCCGAGCTGACCCACACCGAGCAGGTGGTGATGATGCTCGCCACCCACGGCCTACGTGTGGCGTTGGTGACCACCCACCTGCCACTCAAGGATGTAGCCGAAGCCATCACCCCCGAGCGACTCAGCCGTGTCACGCGTATTCTCGATCATGACCTGCGCACGAAATTCGGTATCGCCCAGCCGCGCATTCTGGTTTGCGGCCTCAACCCGCATGCCGGCGAAGGCGGCCACCTGGGCCGGGAAGAGATCGAAGTAATCGAGCCCACCCTGCAGCAGCTGCGCAGCGAAGGTATCGACCTGATCGGCCCGCTACCCGCCGACACCCTGTTCACCCCCAAGCACCTTGAGCATTGCGATGCGGTGCTGGCGATGTACCACGACCAAGGGCTGCCGGTGCTCAAATACAAAGGCTTTGGCGCAGCGGTAAACGTCACCCTGGGCCTGCCAATCATCCGCACCTCGGTCGACCACGGCACCGCGCTGGATCTGGCCGGCAGCGGCAAAATCGACAGCGGCAGCCTGCAGGTCGCCCTACAAACGGCGTATGAAATGGCCGCCAGCCAGGTGAAAAGCGCCTGACTGCCACGCCCGGCACGGGGCGTACGCCGTCAATGCTGTTAAACTGCCGGGCTTTCTACCCGCGTTAAATTCGCTTCAAGCAAATGCTTTGAAGCCTGGAGCTGCTGCATGTCCGAATACCAACACCGCGCGCGCAAGCGTTTCGGCCAGAACTTCCTGCATGACGCCGGGGTGATTCACCGCATTCTGCGCGCCATCCACGCCCGCGAAGGCGAACACATGCTGGAGATCGGCCCAGGCCAGGGGGCACTGACCGAAGGCCTGCTGAACAGCGGGGCGCAGCTCGACGTGATTGAACTCGACCGCGACCTGGTGCCGATCCTGCAACACCAGTTCGGCAGCAACCCGCGTTTTCGCCTGAACCAGGGCGATGCCCTCAAGTTCGACTTCAACCAGCTGCAAGCTGCACCGCATAGCCTGCGCGTGGTTGGTAACCTGCCGTACAACATCTCCACGCCGCTGATCTTCCACCTGCTGAGCAATGCCGCACTGATTCGCGACATGCACTTTATGCTGCAGAAGGAAGTGGTCGAGCGCCTGGCCGCCGAGCCCGGTGGTGGCGATTGGGGCCGTCTGTCGATCATGGTGCAGTACCACTGCCGTGTGGAACACCTGTTCAATGTCGGCCCCGGCGCGTTCAATCCGCCGCCCAAGGTCGACTCAGCGATCGTCCGCCTAGTGCCGCATGAGGTGCTGCCGCATCCGGCCAAGGACCATCACCTGCTCGAACGCGTGGTACGCGAAGCTTTCAACCAGCGCCGCAAGACCTTGCGCAACACCCTCAAGGCCCTGCTGCCGGCCGATGCCATCGAAGCGGCAGGTGTAGATGGCAGCCTGCGCCCTGAGCAACTGGACCTGGCTGCGTTTGTACGCCTGGCGGACAAACTGGCTGAACAACCCAACGCCGACTGACAGCGGCTAGACTGGGTTTCTGCCCACCGAGTTAATTACGCATGAGCGATTCGCGCTACAACATCGACGTCAGCGTCGTCACCCGCTACTTGCCGGAGCAATCGCAGCCGGAGCAGAACCGCTTTGCCTTTGCCTACACCGTTACGGTGAGCAACAACGGCGAACTGCCGGCCAAGCTGCTCTCACGGCACTGGGTGATTACCGACGGCGATGGCCGCGTGCAGGAAGTGCGCGGCGCTGGAGTAGTTGGCCAACAACCGCTAATCGAAGCCGGCGCCAGCCACACTTACAGCAGCGGCACGGTGATGACCACCCGCGTGGGAATCATGCAGGGCAGTTATCAGATGCTCGCCGACGACGGCAAACGCTTTGACGCGGTAATCGCGCCCTTCCGTCTTGCGGTGCCGGGCTCGTTGCACTGATGGCCACTTACGCGGTCGGCGACCTGCAAGGTTGCCTGAAACCCCTGCAATGCCTGCTTGAACGCGTGGCTTTTGATCCGGCGCAGGACAAGCTGTGGCTGGTCGGCGACCTGGTCAATCGCGGTCCCGAGTCCCTGGCGACGCTGCGCTTTCTCTACGGCATCCGGGATGCGCTGATCTGCGTGCTGGGCAATCACGACCTGCACCTGCTGGCCGTGGCGCACAATATTGAGCGGCTGAAAAAGGGCGACACCCTGCGCGAGATCATCGAGGCTCCGGATGCCGCCGACCTGCTCGACTGGCTGCGCCGGCAGAAGCTCCTGCATTACGACGAAGCCCGCGATACCGCGCTGGTGCATGCCGGCATACCGCCGCAGTGGAACATGAGCAAAGCGCTCAAGCGCGCTGCCGAAGTCGAAGAAGCCCTACGCGACGATGCGCGCATGCCACTGTTTCTCGACGGCATGTATGGCAACGAGCCGGCCAAGTGGGACGGCGACCTGCACGGTGTGACGCGCCTGCGGGTGATCACCAATTACTTCACCCGCATGCGTTTCTGCAAAGCCGATGGCACCCTTGACCTGAAAAGCAAGGAAGGCGTGGCCAGCGCACCGCCCGGCTACGCGCCCTGGTTCAGCTACAAGCAGCGCAAGACCCGCGGCCAACGCATTATCTTCGGCCACTGGGCGGCGCTCGAAGGGCAATCCCAGGAGCCCGACGTGGTCGCGCTGGATACCGGCTGCGTATGGGGCGCGAGCATGACCCTGATGAATATCGATAGCGGCGAGAAATACAGCTGCGACTGTAAGGAGCAAGCATGAGCGAATTCAAACGTATTCCCCCCGAGCAGGCTCAAGCCCTGCGCCAGCAAGGCGCGGTGGTGGTCGACATCCGTGACCCGCAAAGCTTCTCCGCCGGTCATATCAGCGGCTCGCAGCACCTCGACAACCACTCGTTGCACGCCTTTATCACCCAGGCTGATCTCGATGCGCCGTTGATCGTCGCCTGCTATCACGGTAACTCCAGCCAGAGCGCGGCGGCCTACCTGGTCGGCCAGGGTTTCACTGATGTCTACAGCCTCGATGGCGGTTTCGAGCTGTGGCGCGCGACCTTCCCCGACGAAACAGCACACACGCCCGAAGAATAATTTTTCAGCGCCCAGGCCGCACCAGCAGCGGCCTGCCGGCCACTGCCGACCAACGGTAATATCCTGTTATCGTTCCGCAACCCTTGACCCTGCCGATTCCGAACTATCCTTTAGCTCAGGCCATCCAAAACAAGGTAGAGCCGGCCAAACGGCATCGGGCCATCGGTATGACTTTTAGGTGTTCGGGGGGTTTATCCCGGCTGCATCAGCACCGGAGCTGCCAAGCACCTGACCGATCCCGCACCGGCTCTGCGCATCGAGCGAGGTGAAGTCATGAGCATTTTCAGCCACTTCCAACAACGTTTCGAAGCGACTCGCCAGGAGGAACTCTCCCTCCAGGAGTACCTCGAACTGTGCAAGCAGGATCGCAGCGCCTATGCCTCGGCAGCCGAGCGCTTGCTGATGGCCATTGGCGAACCCGAACTGCTCGACACCTCGAGCAACTCACGGCTATCGCGGATTTTCTCCAATAAGGTGATCCGCCGTTATCCGGCCTTTGCTGACTTCCATGGCATGGAAGAGTGCATCGACCAGATCGTCTCCTACTTCCGCCATGCGGCTCAGGGCCTGGAAGAGAAGAAACAGATCCTCTACCTCCTCGGCCCGGTGGGCGGCGGTAAATCGTCGCTGGCAGAAAAGCTCAAGCACCTGATCGAGAAAGTACCGTTCTACGCGATCAAGGGCTCGCCAGTGTTCGAGTCACCGCTGGGGCTGTTCAGCGACGCCGAGGACGGCGCCATCCTCGAAGAGGATTACGGCATCCCCCGGCGCTACCTCAACAGCATCATGTCGCCCTGGGCGACCAAGCGCCTGCAGGAGTTTGGCGGCGATATCAGCCAGTTCCGCGTGGTCAAACTCTATCCCTCTATCCTTAACCAGATCGCCGTAGCCAAGACCGAACCGGGCGATGAGAACAACCAAGACATCTCCGCCCTGGTCGGCAAGGTGGATATCCGCAAGCTCGAGGAATACCCACAGAACGACGCCGATGCCTACAGCTACTCGGGCGCACTGTGCCGGGCCAACCAGGGCCTGATGGAGTTCGTCGAGATGTTCAAGGCGCCGATCAAGGTGCTGCATCCACTACTGACCGCCACCCAGGAAGGTAACTACAACAGCACCGAAGGCCTTGGCGCGATCCCCTATAGCGGCATCCTGCTAGCCCACTCCAACGAGTCGGAATGGCACAGTTTCCGCAACAACAAGAACAACGAAGCCTTTATCGACCGAATCTATATCGTCAAGGTGCCGTACTGCCTGCGCGTGACCGACGAGATCAAGATCTACGACAAACTGCTGTTCAACAGCTCCCTGGCCAAGGCCCATTGCGCGCCGGACACCCTGAAGATGCTCGCGCAGTTCTCCACGCTCAGTCGCCTGAAAGAGCCGGAAAACTCCAACGTCTACTCAAAGATGCGCGTCTACGACGGCGAAAACCTCAAGGACACCGACCCCAAGGCCAAGTCGATTCAGGAGTACCGCGACACCGCCGGTGTGGATGAAGGCATGAATGGCCTGTCGACCCGCTTCGCCTTCAAGATTCTCTCCAAGGTATTCAACTTCGACCCGCACGAAATCGCCGCCAACCCGGTGCACCTGCTCTACGTGCTGGAGCAGCAGATCGAGCAGGAACAGTTCCCCGCCGAAGTGCGTGAACGCTACCTGCGTTTTATCAAGGAATACCTGGCGCCGCGCTATATCGAGTTTATCGGCAAGGAAATCCAGACCGCCTACTTAGAGTCCTACAGCGAATACGGGCAGAACATCTTCGACCGCTACGTGCTGTACGCCGACTTCTGGATTCAGGATCAGGAATACCGCGACCCGGAAACCGGCGAGATCCTCAATCGCGTGGCCCTCAACGAGGAGTTGGAGAAGATCGAAAAACCGGCCGGGATTAGCAACCCGAAGGATTTCCGCAACGAGATCGTCAACTTCGTGCTGCGCGCCCGCGCCAACAACAATGGCAAAAACCCGACCTGGCTCAGCTACGAAAAACTGCGCGTGGTGATCGAGAAGAAGATGTTCTCCAACACCGAAGACCTGCTGCCGGTCATCAGCTTCAACGCCAAAGCGAGCAAGGAGGATCAACAGAAACACAACGACTTCGTCACTCGCATGGTCGAGCGCGGTTACACCGACAAGCAGGTACGCCTGCTGTCCGAGTGGTATCTGCGGGTTCGTAAATCGCAATAACGCGGCCTGACGCGACAGGCTGCCAGCGGGTACAGGGCGAGCGACAAACGCCGCCCTGTGCTGGCTGCGCCTGATGTCTGCAGCGCACGGAGGGCAGTTATGAGCCATGTGATCGACCGACGCCTGAACGGCAAGAACAAGAGCACGGTAAACCGCCAGCGCTTCCTGCGGCGCTACCGCGACCATATCAAGAAGGCCGTCGAAGAGGCGGTCAGCCGCCGTTCCATCACCGACATGGAGCACGGTGAACAGATCAGCATCCCCGGCCGCGATATCGACGAGCCGGTGCTGCACCACGGCCGTGGCGGCCGCCAGACCACCGTGCATCCCGGCAACCGCGAATTCACTAGCGGCGAGAAGATTGCCCGCCCGCAAGGCGGTGGCAGCGGCCAAGGCGCCGGCAAGGCGAGCAATTCCGGCGAAGGCATGGACGAGTTCGTCTTCCAGATCACCCAGGAAGAATTCCTCGACTTCATGTTCGAGGACCTCGAGCTACCCAACCTGATCAAACGCCACCTGACCGGCAGCGACACCTTCAAGAGCGTGCGCGCCGGCATCAGCAATGAAGGCAACCCGTCACGTATCAATATCGTGCGCACCCTGCGTTCGGCCCACGCCCGGCGCATTGCCCTGTCCGGCAGCAGCCGTAACAAGCTAAAAAGCGCCCAAGCTGAACTGGAACGCCTGAAGCTGGAACAGCCGGACAACCTCGGCGATATCCAGGCCCTTGAAGAGGAAGTCAGCAAACTGCGCGCGCGGATCAAGCGCATCCCCTTCCTCGACACCTTCGACCTCAACTACAACCTGCTGGTTAAACAGCCCAACCCCAGCTCCAAGGCGGTGATGTTCTGCCTGATGGACGTCTCCGGCTCCATGACCCAGTCGACCAAAGACATCGCCAAACGCTTCTTTATCCTGCTGTACCTGTTCCTCAAGCGGAACTACGACAAGATCGAGGTGGTGTTTATCCGCCACCACACCAGCGCCCGCGAGGTGGACGAGGAAGAGTTCTTCTACTCGCGCGAGACCGGTGGCACCATCGTTTCCAGCGCGCTCAAGCTGATGCAGGAGATCATGGCCGAGCGTTA